>JANJUT010000002.1 GCA_024710445.1 Thiobacillus sp. | reverse complement strand
CGGAAAAGCTCAGGAAGAGTTTGGACACCACCTGGCCGGGAAATCTCCGGTTCCATCAGGAGGCGTTCGAAATGCGCTAGCGACCCGCGCAGCGTTTCTGCGGGAAGCCGCCACATGAAAGCCCTGCAAGGAGACGCTGTTATCGGTGGTATTTTTCTTCGCGGCGATTTATTACGCCAAACTGAGCGCGCCCTCGCGGCTCGCCAAACAGGGTTGGCAAGGCATTTCCCTCACGGCGCGCTGGAACCGGGCAGCCGGAACATGCTCAAACCGCTGCAACCCATTCAATCCCGGCCATCATGAATGCAACCCGCAACCGTTTTCCAGCCTTCTGGCTCTGTCTGCTTGCCCTGATCAGCACGGCCGATGCCGCATCACTCAGTCTGGATGAGTTATTGGCACGCCCGGTGGCGCCCCACGGCGTAGTGTTCGAAATCGTCGATCGCGACCCCCGCGCGCTGGACGTGGCACTGCCCTGGGTGAAGCAGGCATCGCAGCGCCTGAAAATGCGCTTCCCCGCCCTGCCGATGGCGCTGGTGAGCCATGGCCAGGAAATGTTTGCGTTGCAATCCACGGGACGAACCGACAACCCGGCAGTGCATCAACTCGCAGCGTCCCTGAGCCGCGACGGCATTCCGGTGCACGTCTGCGAAACCTATGCCGGCTGGCGCGGGATCGGAGCTGAGAATTTTCCCGAATACATCGATGTAGCACCCGCCGGTCCGACGCAAATCAAGAACTACGAAGCACTCGACTATGTGCGGCTGGTGGTACCCAAGGCGGCTGCGCTAAAAAAGCGCTGAAGATGAAACCCTGGCGGCACTAACCGCCTGGGGCAGGAGCGGTCCCTGTTCTCAGAACTGGTAGACCAGATTGACCGTGAACAGGTCGTAGTCGTCGATATGCCCAAGCGCAGGGTCGTTGGTGCCCACGTCGGTCAAGCGATTCCATTCAAGCTGCAATTTCGCGCCCGTCCTGTTCAACGCGTACCCAGCGCCCAGACCGTACATCAGGTCCGTGCCATCGAAGCTTCCCGATGTCCCATTGAATGTTACCTTCTGGTCCCAACGCAAGAAACCTGCAGTAGCGAATACATCAATCTTGTCGGTGACAGGCAAGATGCCGTGCGCAGCTGCATAGAATCCGTCTGCTTTCAGCCTGTCGTTCCAGGCAGCCCCGACACCCGCTGCCCTGGTGTCAGCCAGGTCCATATAACCCGCGGACAATGCAAAATTGCGATGCAACCGGTAGCCCCCAAAAAGCTTGTAGGCGAATCCTGAATCATCCAGGCTGCCAATAGCTGCTCCACAGCCGGTACATTCGTAATCGCGATTCTCGGAATAGCCGATGCCTGCGCCTGCAAACCAGCCTGTGTCGCTTGCGCGAACTGCCGGGGCGGCTTCAGCCACGGGCATCGCCCGTGGCGCCGGCGCTGTCACGGCGGGAGCTGCAGGGGCGGCTTCCACGGGCGGGGCTTCCACCGGCGCTGCAACTGGCTTGCTCGGGGTAATGCGTGCCGGCGGCAGGTCCGCCCCTTCCGTGGGTCCGAGTTCATCGGCATAAACGGGCACGACAGACAGCGACAGGCTCAAGGTCAGCAACAGTTTTTTCATCATCTCGTTATCTCGCCAAAAAAATAATTCCGAACAGATCAGCCACTATAGTCAAAAGGATACCGCAAGCAGTACGCCGCGCACATATGCTGGCGGCGAGCCGGTCCAGGACACGGCCGGAATACATCATGACCTCCTTCTCCCATCTGCATGCCTGGTAGCAGAGTAGTCGTTTTGCCCTGAACGGTTGAACCTCGAGCGAAGTCGATCAAGTCAAAACATCGCCGGCCGCTCAAACGCTAATGCTTCCCCGGATACCGGGTGCGCAAAGCTCAGCGACGAGGCATGCAGCAACAAACGCCCGGCCATGGCCTGGATGGCCGGCGGCGCGTAAAGGGTATCGCCCAGGATCGGATGGCCCAGTTCCCGCAAATGCAGGCGCAGCTGATGCGAGCGACCGGTGACCGGTTCGAGTTCGACCCGGGTGGTTAAGGCAATGTCATCATGCGCCAGCACACGCCAGCGGGTGATGCTGGGTTTGCCATGTTGATGGTCGATCATCCGCAGGGGCCGATTGGGCCAGTCGGCGATGATGGGCAGGTCGATGACGCCCCACGCTTCCGCCGGCGCCTGCAACCGGCCCGCCACCACCGCGATATAACGCTTGTTCACCTTGCGCGCGGCGAAAGCCTTGCTCAGTTCGCGCTGCGCCGCCGGCCCGCGTGCCATCACCATCAACCCGGACGTCGCCATGTCGAGCCGATGCACGATCAGCGCATCGGGGTAACGCGCCTGAACGCGTGCGCTCAGGCAATCCTGTTTGTCGGCGCCGCGCCCCGGCACCGCCAGCAGGCCGCCTGGTTTGTCGATCACCAGCAGCGTGTCATCGGCGTAAAGCGGCTCAATGGCAGAGCTATCGAAAATTTGGGTCATCGTCCGCAGTTCATGGCCTGAGTCTGCGAAGTTGTTCCATCCCAATGTTTTGTCGGAAAATTTGACATCATGCATTGATAGACATGTCGCCACCTGCGCTAAGCGATTGTTAGATAAGGAGCAGACAAATCATGGGGCATTTATTGCTTAGCCATGACGGGACAAAAACATAAGTCACAATAAACATAAAGGGAGAAGTACATGAACAATATTCTTGCCGCAACGATTCTGGCCTCAACACTGGGTTGGTCAGCCACAGTCAGTGCCACGTTAATCGACCGGGGAAACGGCATGATTTACGACAGCAACCAGAATCTCACCTGGCTGCAGGACACGAATTATGCAAAAACCAGCGGATACGGCAGCGACGGATTGATGAACTGGGATGATGCCGTGGCCTGGTCGGAAAATCTGACGTTTGGTGGTTACGACGATTGGCGTTTACCCCAGCTCGTTATCAACAGCACCGAATTTGGCTTCTCCTTTATTATTAGTGAAATCCTTCTCGGGCCAGCATCCACCATAACGGCCGGGATTTGCTTTCAGCCCATTGTTCCCAACAGTACCATTCAAGGCGATGCATGCGTGCCCGGCAACTCGCCTTTCACGAATATCGGCTCTGCCCCCTTTTGGTATGGCATTGAAGATGGAAATGCCTCGTGGGCCGGCGATGTGGGCGGTTTCCTATATCCAATTGCCCTGTACCCCAAATCCGAATCATTTCAGGCTTGGGCAGTACGGGATGGCGATGTAGCTGTCATCCCCGAACCTCAAAGTCTGATGCTGATCGCCCTCGGACTTGCCTGCATGGCAGGCGTTTTGCATAAAACAACGCAAACAACGCCTGCCTGACATCGGCCTCACTCAACTCTTCAGCCCCTCCAGCAGCGTCACGCCCCAGGCCACGCCAAAGCCGTTGGCATCGCTCATCACCGCGCCGAGGCCACCCTTGCAGCTGTGGCCTGACAGATCCATGTGCAGCCACGGGGTGTCGCCGACAAAGCGCGACAGGAAACGGGTCGCCAGGATGTGATCGGCCTCGCCTTCCATGCTGCACTGCTTGACGTCGGCCACGGTGGAATCGAGATGGCTGTCGTAGTCTTCGGGATAGGGAAACACGACGATGCGCTCACCGCTGGCAATGGCGGCACGCGAAGCCTGGTGCGCCAGCGCGCTGGAGGTGGCGAACACGCCGGACATGCGGCTGCCAAGTGCATAGTGCATGGAGCCGGTCAGTGTGGCGAAATCGGCGATCAGTGCAGGCTTGCCCCTGGCCGCCAGCGTCAGTGTATCGGCGAGCACCATGCGGCCTTCGGCGTCGGTATGGACAATTTCAATCGTGGTGCCATTGAGCGCCTTGACCACTTCGTTCTGCCGGTAGGCCTGCGGGCTGATGTGGTTTTCGGCAAGCGCGACCCAGCCTTCCAGCGCAACCGGCAGTTTCAGTTTCGACGCCGCAGCGAGGATGCCGAGCACCACGGCCGAGCCGTTCATGTCCTCGTGCATGCCCTGCATGTATTTGGCGGGCTTGAGGTTGTGGCCGCCGGTATCGAAGCAGATGCCCTTGCCGACGAAGGCGACCGGCTTCGACCCTTTACCCTTCCCCCTTCCCCCTTCCCAGCGAATGCGAACGATGGCCGCATCCTTGGCGGGCGAACCCTGTGCCACCGCACAGAAAGCACCGGCGCCCATCTTCTTCAGCTTGTCGAAGCCGTATTCCTCGACGGTCCAGCCGTATTGTTTGGCCAGCGCCTTGATACGCTTGCGGTAGACGCCAGGCGTCAGTTCGTCCGGCCCCTGTACGGTGAGGCTGCGGGTCAGCACGTTGCCTTCGGCCAGCGCCTTGATACGGGCACAGCCATCGGCGGATTTGTGGCCAAACAGCTGCACGGTTTTAAGCGCCGCATCGGGTTTGGATTTTCTCGATGGCAGCGGTGCCGCATTGACCAGCGCAGCGTATACCGCCGCCTCCGACGCGCGCGCCTTGAAGGCGGCATCGCCTGACACCGCCAGCGTCAGCGATTTGGGATGTTCAGCCAGCAGCAGGGCCAGTCCCTTGCGCACCAGTTCGTGCGCTTCGAAGGTGCTGGCGTCGGCTTTGAGCATGGCAACCGCTACCAGCGTGCCGCCCGTTAGTTGCACGGCCACCGGCGATTTGCCCAGGTCATTGATTTTGAGGCCGCGCCGTTTCATCACCGCCTTGAGTTCGGCGCTGCCCGGCAGGTCGGGCAAGGTTCTCGATACGGGCAGCAGCAGCAATGCATGGCCAGCCGTTTCCAGCGATTTCAGGGGGATTTCCTGTTTATTTTCAGTGAGTTTAGGCAGCATGGCGAATCCTTGTAAGTGGCGTTTTTCTTGATGGTTGGCAGGGTTTCCCGGATAATTACGGGTTGGAATTTTTCTGGCGCCTTTTCCGAGCCTATCCACCAAGGGTAACCGAATGAAGATTGAAGACAAGAAACGCGTGCTGCGCGAAATGGTGTTGCACCGCCGTTTTGAAGAGCGCTGCTATCAGGCCTATATCGAACGCAAGATCGGCGGCTTCCTCCACCTCTATCCCGGCCAGGAGGCCTGCTGCAACGGCGTGATGGAAGCGGCACGCCCCGGCCACGATTACGTGATCACCGGTTACCGCGACCATGTCCACGCCATCAAGTGCGGCGCCGACCCGAAAGAAGTGATGGCCGAGCTGTATGGCAAGGAAACCGGTTCGAGCAAAGGCCGCGGCGGCTCGATGCACATCTTTGATGCGGCGCACCGCTTCATGGGTGGCTACGCGCTGGTAGGCGGTCCGTTCCCGCTTGCGGCCGGCATCGCCAAGGCGATCCAGCTCAAGGGCGGCGACGAGATCGCCATCTGTTTCCTCGGCGACGCCGCCAACAACCAGGGCGTGTTCCACGAAACCCTGAACATGGCCGCGCTGTGGAAACTGCCGGTGCTGTTCGTGTGCGAAAACAACCTCTACGGCATCGGCACCTCGATCGAGCGTTCCACCGCCGTGATCCATCAGCACAAGCGCGTCGCCGGCTACAACATCCCGGCTGACGAATGCGACGGCCAGGATATCGAGATCGTCTACGAACACGCACGCAAGGCGGTCGATCATGTGCGCTCGGGCAACGGTCCGTTCTTCCTCGAGCTGATGACCTACCGTTATCGCGGCCACTCGATGTCCGACTCGCGCGGCTACCGTTCGCGCGAGGAAGAAGAACTGTGGAAGCAGCGCGACCCCATCTTCATCCTGCGCGACCGTCTGATCGCCGCCGGTGAACTGACCATGGAAGCCTTCGAGGCCCTGGAAAAGGAAACCGACGCCTACATCGAGAACGAGGTCATCAAGTTCTCCGAAGACTCGCCCGAACCCCGCGTCGAAGACCTTGAAAAATATGTTCTCGCCGACCGTGAAACCCAAACCCCGTGGCTCACGGGCAAGGCCGCTTAAGCGCCACTGGAATTAGAGGAACACAGCATGGCAAACATCATGTACTGGGAAGCGATTCAGCGCGCCCACGACGAAGAAATGACGCGCGACCCGCTGGTCATCTGTATGGGCGAAGACATCGGCGTGGCCGGCGGCACCTACAAGGCCACCAAGGGCCTGTATGAAAAATACGGCCCGCTGCGCGTGATGGACACCCCGATTTCCGAAGGCGGCTTCACCGGCCTGGCGATCGGCGCCTCCTTCCTCGGCGTGCGCCCCATCGTCGAGATCATGTCGGTCAACTTCGCCTGGCTGGCGATGGACCAGATGTTCAACTCCGCCGCCAAAATTCGCTACATGTCGGGCGGCCAGCTGGAGGCACCCTGCGTGTTCCGCTCGGCAGGCGGTGCTGCGCACCAGTTGGGCGCGCAGCACTCGGCGCGCATGGAAAAGGTGTTCATGGGCATCGCCGGCCTGCGCGTGGTGACCCCGTCCAACCCCAAGCAGGCTTACGGTCTGCTGAAGTCGGCCATCCGCTCGGATGACCCGGTGTTCATCAACGAACACGAACTCATGTACAACATGAAGGGCGAAGTGCCTGACGGCGAATATTTCATGCCGCTGGAAGGCTCGGAAATCACGCGCTCCGGCACCGATGTCACGCTGTTCGGCTACAACATCTCGGTGCACTGGTGCCTCAAGGCCGCGGAGATTCTCGACAAGCAGTACAACATCTCGGCTGAAGTGGTCGACCTGTACTCGCTCGCTCCGCTGGATCGTGCCGGTATCAAGGCATCGGTCAGCAAGACCCACCGTGCTGTCATCGCTGAAGAAGACGAAGCGCCGGTCGGCGTCGGCTCCGAAGTCATCGCCATCATCAACGAGGAATGCTTCTTCGAACTGGACGCCGCGCCGGTGCGCGTGCACTCGAAGCTGGTGCCCCCTTTGTTTATTATGGTGCCCCAGATGCTGAAAATATCATCAT
>JANJUT010000250.1 GCA_024710445.1 Thiobacillus sp. | reverse complement strand
CCTCAACGAACTCGAAAGCAAATCATGATCATGGAAATCGAGCAGGTGATGGAATACCTGCCACATCGTTACCCCTTTCTGCTGATCGACAGGGTGACCGAACTCGAACTCGGCAAGACCATCACGGCCATCAAGAACGTCACCATCAACGAGCCATTTTTCCCCGGACATTTCCCGGGTGCGCCGGTGATGCCGGGCGTGCTGATCCTGGAGGCGATGGCACAGGCCGCCGCGATCCTGTCGTTCAAGACCAAGGATTATTCGCCAGACCAGATTGGCGTCGTCTACTTTGCCGGCATTGATGGTGCGCGTTTCAAAAAGCCGGTCAAACCCGGTGATCAACTGGTGCTGAAGGTGGCTATTGTTCGCGAAATGCGCGGTATCTGGAAGTACACCGGTCGTGCTGAAGTGGACGGCGCACTGGTCGCGGAAGCCGAGCTTATGGCGACGCTGCGCGACAAGCCCTGACATGGCGATGATCCACCCCACTGCGCTGGTCGCCGCGGGCGCCCGGCTGGCTGACGATGTCGAGATCGGCCCGTACACGATCATTGGCGAGCACGTCGAGATCGGAGCCGGCACCACCGTCGGGGCGCATGCCGTGATCACGGGCCACACCACGATTGGCGAACAGAACCGGATCTTCCATTTCGTCTCGCTCGGCGAGGCGCCGCAGGACAAGAAATATGCGGGCGAGCCGACCCGGCTGGAGATTGGCGATCACAATGTGATCCGCGAGTTTTGCACCCTGAATACCGGCACGGTGCAGGATCGCGGCGTGACCACGGTCGGCTCGCATAACTGGATCATGGCCTATGTCCATATCGCGCACGATTGTGTGGTGGGCGATCATACGATTTTTGCCAACAATGCCTCGCTGGCCGGACACGCCGAAGTGGGGGACTGGGCCATTCTGGGCGGATTTACCGGCGTGCATCAGTTCTGCAAGGTGGGCGCGCATGTGATGACCGGCATTTCCAGCGTGGTGTTCAAGGATATCCCGCCTTTCATCATGGCGTCGGGTCAACCCGCCGCGCCGCACGGCCTCAACAGCGAAGGGCTCAAGCGTCGTGGGTTTATGCCCGAAGCACTGGCCGCCCTGAAGCGCAGCTACAAGATTCTGTATCGGGAAGGCAACACCCTGGCCGAGGCGCAGGCCAAACTGGTCCCCGAGGCCGAACAGCACGTCGAAGTTCGGCAACTGCTTGATTTCCTTGCGCGCGCCGAGCGCGGCATCATTCGGTGATTTAGGCTTGGGAACTTCATGAATTGCGTCACGCCCTCGCTGGTCTTTTGGCTGACATGAACAGTTTTGTTCAGTCGGGTGTAGTTGTGGCTACGCCGCTCCTTCTCAAAATGTCCCTGTCAACCAAAATCCTGCGTGATCATCGTGCGAATTCATGAAGCCCCCAAGCTCGGTGTGGTTGCCGGCGAGGCGTCCGGCGACCTGCTTGGCGCGCATTTCATCAACGCGCTGAAACAGGCCCACCCCGGTTTGCGCGCAGCGGGCATTGCCGGCCCACGATTGATCGAAGCCGGTGTCCAGGCGATTTACCCGAGCGAGAAGCTGGCGGTCAACGGCTATGTCGAGGTCTTGCGCCACCTGCCGGAATTGCTGTGGATCCGCTCACGCATCACCCGTTATTTTCTGAACGAGCGGCCGCGTGTCTTCGTCGGCATCGATGCGCCGGATTTCAACTTCACGCTGGAAGCGAAGCTCAAGCGCGCGGGCATTCCGACGGTGCACTTTGTCAGCCCGTCCATCTGGGCGTGGCGTCCTGAGCGCATTCACCGGATTAAAGAAGCGGTGTCGCACATGCTGGTGGTGTTCCCGTTCGAGGAGCGGATTTATCGGGATGCGGGCATCCCCGTCACCTATGTCGGCCATCCGCTGGCGGACGTCATCCCGCTGGAGCCCGATGCGGTGGCGGCACGCGCCACACTGGGTTTGCAGAGCGGGCCGGTCATCGCGCTGCTGCCAGGCAGCCGGATAAGCGAGGTGACCCGTCACGCACGGCTGATGCTCGACGCAGCTGCGCTCATTCTGAAAGATCACCCGGATGCGCAGTTCGTTGTTCCCGCCGCGTGCGAAGCAGCCGCTCAATTGATACGGCAGGCAGCGCACGATCTCGACCTGCCGCTGCACATTTTGCCGGGACAATCGCACACTGCGCTGGCGGCGTGCGATGTGACGCTGGTGGCATCGGGCACGGCCACCCTCGAGGCGGCGCTATTCAAGAAACCCATGGTGATCACCTATCGCATGCCCGCACTGACCGCGCGCATGATGCTGAAAAAGGCCTTGCAGCCGTGGGTCGGGCTGCCCAATGTGCTGGCGCGCGATTTCGTGGTGCCAGAGCGGATCCAGGACGCGGCCACGCCCGAGGCGCTGGCCCAGGATGCCCTGGCCTGGCTGGATGATGCGCCGCGCCGGCTGGAATTGCATGAAACGTTTCGCACGATGCACATGAGTTTGCGGCAGGATGCCAGCTCGCGGATTGCCGAAGCCGTTCAACCTTACCTGGCCTGATTAAACCTAAAAACCGCAGTTGACCGCTCCTAACTCTGAGAAATGCCGCATGGATATTGGTTTTTCTACCTTCGATCGCGTTCACCTTTTGGGTGACACCGCTACGCACCCGCTGACACGCCTGGTCGCACGCCTGCCTTTGTCGCTCCTCCTTGCAGGCCCCGGCCTGCGGCGTCGTCGCTTCGCGGCAGACACGTGCCCAGACGCACCATCGGGTGCGTCCAACTGCGGTTTCTAGGTTGATATGGAACTTCATTGGGGGCCTTTGGGCCTGTGCGGGGTGGACGAGGCTGGGCGCGGGCCGCTGGCGGGGCCGGTGGTGGCCGCAGCCGTCATGCTTGATCCCGATCGGCGCATCGAAGGCCTGCGCGATTCCAAAAAGCTGTCCGCTGCCGCACGCGAACGCCTGGCCGACGAGATCCGCACGCATGCGCTGGCCTGGTGCGTGGCCGAAGCCAGCGTCGCCGAGATCGATCAGCTGAATATTCTGCAGGCCACCATGCTGGCGATGCAGCGCGCCGTGGCCGGACTGAACCGTGCGCCGGACGAAGTGTGGGTGGACGGCAATCGCTGTCCCAAATGGGCGTGGCGCTCGCAGGCCGTGGTCAAGGGCGACGACAAGGTCGCGTCGATTGCCGCCGCATCGATCCTGGCCAAGACCGCGCGCGACCAGTTCATGTGCCAGTTGCACGAAGATTACCCGGCCTATGGTTTTGCCAAACACATGGGCTATGGCACCGCCGTGCATATGGCCGCCCTGAAGGCGCACGGCGCCTGCCCGCAGCATCGCAGAAGCTTTGCGCCTGTTAAACTCGTTCTCGATCAAGCCACTCTGTTCTGAAAGGAAATCCTGTGACTCTTTCCCTGTTTCTGCATCTCATGAGCGTCGTCGTCTGGGTGGGCGGCATGTTCTTCGCCTACATGGCGCTGCGTCCGGTGGCGGCCAGCGTGCTTGAGCCGCCGCAACGCCTGACGTTGTGGGCCGGCGTGTTCGGCAAGTTCTTTCCCTGGGTCTGGGTGTCGGTGGCGCTGATTCTGGTGACGGGTCTGTACATGCTGATGCTGCTCAGCAGCGCGGCGGTGCCGCATTATGTCTGGACCATGTTGCTGCTTGGCGTGGCGATGATGCTGATTTACGCCCACGTGTTTTTCTCGCCTTACAAAAGGCTCAAGCAGGCGGTGAGTGAACAAAACTGGAAAGCAGGCGGCGCGGCGCTGGCTCAAATTCGCATGTTGATCGGCATCAACCTCAGCCTGGGACTATTGACGATTGCCGTGGTGTTTCTCGGACGCGCCCTGACCTGATCCGGCGGCTCGCATGGGTTTCAACTCGTGCGGGCGGGGGGGCAGCAGCCAGTCAGGGTTCATCCTGCGCGGGCGCCTTCAGCAGGCGTTGCGCAGTCTGGCGGATACTGTCCTGCCGGGCTTCGCACTGCAGTTCGGCGTGGAACTGCCCATCCCGATACAGATATACCGTGGGCAGATGAAAATGCCGAAGTAGCGGGCCACCCCGGTTGCTTCGCTGACATCCACTTCGTAAAACATGCTGGCCGTGTCGAGCGCCAGCGGCAATATCCGTTTCCAGACCCGGCATGCGCCGCAGTGTGGCGCACTGAACAGCACGACCGCCAGCCCGGAAGATGCTGCGAGGCGCGCGTGGAATGCACCTTCAGCCAGCCGTTCGAACGGAGCGGTCGCAGATGAATTCTTGCTGGTAGTATCGCGTTTTCCCTGCGGGTTGCTACTCATGCTGTTTCTCGAACTCTTCGGTTATTTGCTGTTGATCCTGGTGGCGGCAGAAATCTTTGTCAACGCGCTCGAACACCTGGGCGAAAAACTCCACATTTCAGAAGGCGTGACCGGCTCGGTGTTTGCCGCGGTCGGCACCGCCATGCCGGAAACCCTGGTGCCCCTTCTGGCGATCTTTGCTGGAACAGGCAATGCCGCCGTCAACGAGGAAATCGGCGTCGGTGCCATCCTCGGCGCGCCGTTGATGCTCTCCACCCTGTCGCTCAGCCTGATGGGCTTTGCCGTGCTCAAGCGTCGTGGCATCCAGGGCCACCTCACGCCCGAGAAGACCGG
>JANJUT010000241.1 GCA_024710445.1 Thiobacillus sp. | reverse complement strand
GTGTCGGGGGTCGATCCGTTCGACCGGCTGACCTGGGTGCTCGAAACCGCGCCGGTGATGCTGGGGGTACCGCTGTTGATCGCGATGCATCGCCGTTATCCGCTGACGCCGCTGGTCTATCGACTGCTGTTCATCCACGGGCTGATCCTGATGTTGGGCGGCGCGTACACCTATGCCCGGGTACCGCTGGGCTTCTGGGTGCAGGATGCATTCGACCTGGCGCGCAATCATTACGACCGGCTGGGGCATCTGGCACAGGGCTTTATTCCGGCGATGCTGACGCGTGAGATTTTGCTGCGCGCCACAACTTTGCGGCCTGGCGGCTGGCTGTTTCTTTTGACGACGTGCGTGGTACTGGCGTTCAGCGCCTGTTACGAATTCGTCGAATGGTGGTCGGCACTGGTGATGGGGGCCGACGCCGATGCGTTTCTCGCCACCCAGGGCGACGTGTGGGATACGCAGTGGGATATGTTCATGGCGCTGCTGGGGGCGCTGATTGCGCAGTCGTTGCTATCGCGCCTGCATGACCGTCAGCTCACGCGGCTGCGTTCTTCCTGAACAGGCGTTTGGCCAGCATCACGCCCGCCAGCACCAGCGCACCCGCGACAACACCAGCCAGACCATCCAGCAGCAGTGGTGTGATAGCGCTCAGCATGCCGCCGACTGTGGGCAGGAGGCTGGTCGCGTGCGTGGCTGCCTCAACCATGTGGTGCGCACCGGGCAGTCCATGCATGAGGATGCCGCCGCCAACGAGGAACATGGCGGCGGTGCCGATGACCGACAGCGCTTTCATCATGACCGGGGCGGCGGCGAGGATGCCGCGTCCCAGTGCCTGGACAGATTTTGAGGCTTGCTGGCTGAGATAGCATCCGGCGTCATCGAGCTTGACGATACCAGCGACCAGGCCATATACGCCGATTGTCATCAATATGGCGATGGCGGCGAGCACGGTGACTTGATTGCCAAACGACGCGGCGGCCACGGTGCCGAGTGTGATGACGATGATTTCAGCGGACAGGATGAAATCGGTGCGGATCGCGCCCTTGATCTTGTCGCGTTCCAGCGCAACCAGATCGACTGTCGGGTCTTTCAGCGCATGGCTGAGTTCGGCGTGGTGGGCGGCGTCTTCGTCGGATGCGTGCATATAGCTGTGCGCCAGTTTTTCGAAGCCTTCGAAGCACAAAAACGCGCCGCCGAGCATCAACAACGGCGTGATCGCCCACGGCGCCAGCGCGCTGATGGCGAGCGCGGCCGGTACCAGAATCAGTTTGTTCCTGAACGAGCCCCTGGCCACGGCCCATACCACCGGTAGTTCGCGCTCAGCGCGTACGCCAGTAACCTGCTGGGCGTTGAGTGCGAGATCGTCTCCCAGCACACCGGAGGTTTTTTTGGCGGCGACTTTGGTCATCACCGACACATCGTCGAGGATGGTGGCGATGTCGTCGAGCAGGGCGAGCAGGCTGGCGCCGGCCATGGCGGGTGCGCCTCAGTCGCCGAGCTGGATCTGGCCGGATTTTTCGGCCGCGGCGAAATCCAGCATTTTCTGGATCGACAGGCGTGCCTTGGCGCGAATGGATTCCTCGATATGGATTTCGTTGCCGCCGTTCTCCAGCACGTGAGCCAGGTTGCGCAGGCCGTTCATCGCCATCCACGGGCAGTGCGCGCACGAGGTGCAGGTGGCGCCTTCGCCTGCGGTCGGCGCTTCGATCAGCAGCTTGCCGGGGGCAGCTTCGTGCATCTTGTGGAAAATACCGTTGTCGGTGGCGACGATGAATTCGGGGTTGGGCAGCGTGCGCACGGCGTCGATCAGCTGTGTGGTCGAGCCGACGACGTCGGCCAGCGCGATTACAGCCTCGGGCGATTCGGGGTGCACCAGCACGGCTGCGTCCGGGTGCTCGGCGTGTAGTTTCTTTAGCGCCTCGGCCTTGAAGGCTTCATGCACCACGCACGAACCCTGCCACAGCAGCATGTCGGCGCCGCTGATGCGCTGCACGTAGTCGCCCAGATGGCGATCCGGCGCCCACAGCAGTTTGTGGCCCTGGCGATGCAGGTACTTGACGATCCTGGCGGCGATACCGGAGGTGACCACCCAGTCGGCGCGCGCTTTCACCGCCGCGCTGGTGTTGGCGTAGACGACCGAGAGCCGGTCCGGGTGGGCGTCGCAGAACGCGGCAAATTCGTCGGCCGGGCAGGCGAGGTCGAGCGAACACTCGGCACCGAGGTCGGGCATGATGACGCGCTTTTCCGGATTGAGGATCTTGGCGGTCTCGCCCATGAATTTGACCCCGGCGACGATCAGCGTCTTCGCCGGGTGGGCATGGCCGAAGCGCGCCATCTCCAGCGAATCCGACACGCAGCCGCCGGTTTCCTCGGCCAGGTCCTGCAGGTCGGCCGAGGTGTAGTAATGCGCGACCAGCACCGCATCCTGCTGTTTCATCAGCACCTTGATGCGCGACTTGAGCGCAGACCTTTCTTCGTCGGTGAGAATCTCTTCCACCATGGGCGGCGCCTGGATGACGGGTTTGACTGGAACGGGAAAAGCAAGGCTCATCGGAACGACTCGGGTGCAGGGCGAAAACCGCAAGTATAGCCGTGTGCGACAGTCGCTTTCACCCTGCCCGCATGGGGTTTTTCCGGAACGCGCCGCGGCGTTGCCCGGCTACCCCCCGCGGGACAAGTGCCGTATCCTTGCGGCCCTATGCAACAGCTGCTTCTCGATATCCGTCCGCCTGCCCAGCCTGAGCTCGCCCGTTTCGTGGCGGGGCGCAATGTCGAACTGATGGCGCAGCTCCACGCCATGCTCGACGGCAGCGCACGCGAACGCATGGTGTACGTGTGGGGCGCGCCGGGCAGCGGCAAGAGTTATTTGCTGGCGGCCTGGGCGCATGCGTGCCGGGCACGCGGGCTGGCGGTGGATGCCAGCGGACTGGTTGCCACACCGGCCGTTATCGCCGATCAGGTCGAGACCTGGGATGCGGCACAGCAGCATGCCGGGTTTGCCGCATTCAATCAGGTGCGCGAAGCGGGCGGGTTGTGGCTGGCGGCTGGCAACGTCGCCCCGGCCGATTTGCCGGTAATGCCGGAATTGCAGACCCGGCTGGGCTGGGGGCTGGTGTTTCAGCTGCATGGCCTGAACGACACCGAGAAAAGCGCCGCACTGGCGCAGCACGCCGAAAACCTGGGGTTCCGGCTGGAATCCCAGGTGGCGGACTATCTGTTGAATCACACCGCACGCGACATGCAAAGCCTGCTGCGGGTGCTGGAAGCGCTGGATCGTTTCAGTCTGGAAACGCGGCGGCCGATTACGCTGCCTCTGTTGCGGCAGTTGTTGCGAACCTGATTAAGCGCCCGGGGCCTGGGCTTGCTGCTCGGCAATGTCCTTGTGGACCTGTGCCATGTCCTGCGCCATCACCTGCTCGATCAGCGAATCCAGTGCGCTGGCAGGTAGCGAGCCCGATTCCGAATACAGGATGACCTGCTCGCGGAACACCATCAGCGTGGGGATCGAGCGAATCTGGAAGAAGCCGGCCAGTTCCTGTTCGACTTCGGTGTTGACCTTGGCGAAAACGATGTTGGCGTGCTTCTCGGAGGCGGCGTCGTAAATTGGCGCAAAACCGCGACAGGGGCCACACCATGGTGCCCAGAAGTCGACGATGACAACATCGTTGCTCTGGATGGTGGATTCAAAATTGTCCTTGGTGAGTTCGATGACGGCCATGCTGTTTCCTGC
>JANJUT010000229.1 GCA_024710445.1 Thiobacillus sp. | reverse complement strand
TCATCCTCGCGGCGACGCCGGTTTTGCTCATCGCGCAAATGCTGCTGCTGCCCGTTTATATCGGGCTGTTTCTCGGGTCCGACGCCGCGGGCCTGGTGAACCAAGCCTATTCGGCCACGCAGTACGCGCTGTTCACTTCAGTGATGCTGCTGCTGCCCAAGTTCATCGCGGGCTTTTCCGGCGAGTTCGTCGATGCCTATGGCTGGGCGAACTTCTTTACCGGGACGGCGCTGATCGGGGTGCCGGTGCTGCTGCTGGTGTGGCTGGTTTCACGCAACCATAAACAGCCATGATCGAACTCTCGCTTCTCACCGCCCTGCTCGCCGGGCTTCTGGGCGGGGTGCACTGCGTCGGCATGTGCGGCGGCATTGTGGCGGCGTTTTCCTTCCGCGCCGACGGCAGTTCGCCGCCGTTCCGCCTGCATCTCGCCTATAACCTCGGCCGGATTACCTCCTACGCCCTTTTCGGTGCGCTGGCCGGCGCACTCGGCGCCTCGCTCAAGCTGGCGGAGTTCATGCCGGTGCAGACGCTGCTGTATGTGCTGGCGCAAGTGGTGATGATTCTGCTCGGCCTGTATCTGGCCGGGTTCAACCAGTGGGTGCTGGTGTTCGAGCGTGCCGGCGGCGCCTTGTGGCACACGGTAAAGCCGCTGTTCCAGAAGCTGCTGCAGGTGAAGTCGCTGCCGCAGGCATTGCTGGCGGGCATGGCCTGGGGCTGGCTGCCGTGCGGGCTGGTGTATTCGATTCTGGTATCGGCACTGGCGGCGGGCAGCGCCACCTCGGGCGCGGCGCTTATGCTGGCGTTCGGTCTCGGTACCCTGCCGAACCTGCTGGGTATGGGGCTGTTCGCCCGCCAGATTCAACCCTTCCTGCAGCAACGCTGGGTACGCCGCATGGCAGGGCTGACAGTGGCGGGTTTTGGCGTGTGGGGACTGCTGACGCTGGCTTATTCCGCGTTCTCGAACACCTGATAGCGGGTTTTGCCGACGCGCAATTCATCCCAGCGCACAGGCTGGGCAGCGTAGGCACCGGTCGCCAATTCGGCACGGACACTCTCGGGTGTGCCGCCCCCGCTCACCATCAAGTGACCCGCTTGCCGCCACTGCTGGCCACTCTGCGCATAGACCGCAGACCGGTAAGCATCCCCTTGCCACAACACCACTTCATCCCGGCCATCATGATTGAGGTCAATCAGCAGCGCCGTGCAGCGCTGACGTGTTTGATGACGCGCAAAACAGCTTTGCCTGCGTTGCCAGGCCTCCCATTTCCCCAGGTCCTGCTTGAGAAAATCGGTAAAGCCCGCGGGCAAAGGTTTTTCAGCCGGGTAGACATCAATGCGCTCGCTCAACACCGCAACCCGTTCATCCGGTTCATCGAACGCGTTGCCCCGGTAGCGATTGGCGTTGTTGGCCGCATCCTCGGCCCGCAACGCCAGCTTGCCCGGCTTGCCGTCCGGGCCGCGCTGTAGCCGTAGTTCGGTCAGGGCATCGTACCCCGCACGCTCCTGCCGCGTCAGCGCCCCCACATCGAAATCGTCCGCCTGCACCTGTCCCGCCTGCAAACGCGCCATCTGGCTGGCAGTGGCCAGGCGGTTGGCATCGAGCACCGGCGACAGCAGCAGGATGATGCCTGCGCTCATGATGAGCGACGCGACGATATTGGCGGGAGCAATGCCGGGCATCCAGCGTGCCCCCGTTCCTGCCCGCACCGACAGCGCGTAGCCGCCGCCATAAGCCAGTGCAACCATCGCCGCCAGCATGCCCCAGATCCGATCCGGCGTGAGGCCGTATTGCTGGATTCGCAACAGCAGCGCCCATGTCGCCAGCCCGACGACCGCAAGCAATGCCAGTGCGGCAAACGGCAGCACGCGGCGCAGGATGCGATGCAGCGGAGGCTCGTTTTGTCCATCCTGAAAAGCCGAGTTGAAAAAAGTGATCCAGAACGTGGCAAACCACAGCAGGAAAAACGCCGACAGGCCGCGCTCGAACAATGTGCCCACGCCCGCAAAGCTGGTGAGCACAAATGCCACGCCGATCAGACTGGCCAAAGGCAGCAGCCACACGGTCAGCGTCAGCCAGTGGTTACGCAGGGTGACGGTGAACGCAGCGCGGCGCAGGCCGGTACGCAGGCCCAGCGCGATCGACAGGGTGGTGACGGGAATGGCGAACCAGGCTTTTTCAATTGTCTCTTTCGGCCACTCCACCCCGATCAGATGAAACAGCTGCGCGCCCAGGCTCAGCACCGCCCAGAACAGCCCGGTAAGCGCGCCTGCCTGGATAGTCACAACGGCATTACGCCAGGCGTGTTCGAACAGGCACGGATAGTGCCAGGCACCGAGCGTGGCGCCTGGCGAACCGCCTGCCCAGCCGGACGTCAGCGGAACCAGCATGAAAACCAGCAAAGCCAGGCCGAGGAAAGCAGACGCCGGCGCCAGCTGCAATCGCATTGCCTCCGGCAGGGGAAACACCATCGCGCCCTGATACGCGCCAAGGCCAAAAACCAGTACACCCGCACCCAGCAGCAGGCGACGTAACGCGCGTCGACTCAAGGTGTCATGTCCCCAGTACGCCACGAAGGGCAGCAGCAACGCACTCAGCAGCACGGCATTGAACAGCCAGCCCCACTCCAGCGGCCATAACTTGTCATGATGGCTTTTGTAGAGCGCGTAAAGCACGACGCCCTGTGCCAGGCCCAGCCAGGTGGGGAAGCGGTGTACGGAGGATTCGGTCATGGTTTGGGGCGTAAAAAAGCCCCGGAATCGGGGCGGCAGGAAGGAATGGCTTACTTGTAAAACTTCTGGGTAAAGGTCATTTCATGCCTGGGTTCGCCTTCCACTTCGATGGTGGCGGTGAATTTCAGGGTGTCCGGTGCGACCACCCGAAAATCGCCCAGGTAATAAATGGCCGTGCCTTCCTTGATTGCGCGCATCTCGATGTTGGCCAATTGCTGGCTAAGGTTGGTGGCATACAGGGTGAGCCTGGCCGGCACCGGTACGGCCACCCCGACCTTGTTGCGTTGCAGCACCGATATCGTGACCAGGCCGCGTGTTTTGCTGCGCTCGATTTTGTAGGTGCGGGCGACATCGGGGAGCAGCTCGTCTGTGGTGAGTGCGTTGTAGTGGACTTCGAGCGAACCCAGTTTCTGGGATATTTCGGCATGTGAGACAGCGGCGATGGAACACAGGCACAAGGCGGCAAGCAATCGTTTCATGTTTTTTCTCCTCTTGTTATGGGAATACCCGTCTGAATTGTAGGCGCTTATCGAATGTTGGCGAGCCAGACGGTCAGATCGTCAAGCGCACGGCCAACCGCCTGACTGGATGCCTCGGCTGCTCCGGCCGCATCGAACGTTGCCAGCGGGGCAGACTGCTCGAATACACGACGCCCCAATAGCTTGCGCTGCTTCAGGTCGACCAGCTCGGCGCGCAGCACCAGCCGCATCTGGCCCGGTTCGCTGCTGGCATCGTGATAGAGCTCGACCAGTTCGGTATCCAGTAACACGTCGCCGCGCACATAGCCGCCAGCGGCCGTCACGCGCCAGACGCCCTGCCGGACAAGCCGGTCACGCATGAGATCGGCGAAACGCTTGCCGGGCCGTTCGGTCCAGCGGGCAAACTGATACTGGCCGCGGGTACCGGCACTGCGACTGAAAACCAGCTGATCGGCATCGTAAAAACCACCCGTGGTGGTATCCAGCACCAGCAGGGTAGGCGCATTTTCCACAATGGGCTTGACGGGTGTCGCCGGTGCGGAATCTTCCAGCACGTAATACACCATGGCTGACCGGTCGGACTTTTCAGCGAAGTTGACGCAAGCAGTCAGCGCCAGGCTCAGCACGGCAAGGGCAAGACCTTTTTTCATGGCAGTTTTTCTCCCGGTCCCAATTGTTCCTCGCCCGGCCCGAACAGGATGGCCCGCGGGTTGTTCAAATGCTGTCCGGCCGTGGTGAGGGCATCGGCCGTGGTGCGGACATCGCGGCTGATATTGGTGATTTCCAGCGTGCCGGTTTCGGCAAGCTGCACGAACTGGTCGGAAATCAGGGTGGCATCGTTTTGCAGCTGGGTCATTGCGGCAATAGCCCCATTCAACGCGGTATCCGTTTTTGCCCCGATGCTGACCATGCTGCCTTCGGCACGGACGGCGGCCTGGTTGATGCTGGCACCCGCAAGCCGGAATTCATCGGCGGCATCGCGCAGTCCCTGCAGGGTCGCCTCGATACCCTGTTTGTTGGCGGCCAGATGGCTCGACAACTCGTGCAGGTTGGCGAGGGTTTTCTTGATCGCAGTCTGGTTTTCATCGGACAGCAGGGTGTTCATCTTTTCCAGCACCTCGGCACCGTTGACTGCCAGCTGCGAAGCGGCCGACGCCACCTTGTCGATGTCGGAAAGGCCTTCGGCGATGACCGGATAGCGCTCTCCCCTGGGGGCATCAGCGAGCAAAGGACTGCCGCTCGGGCCATTGTCGATTTCAACGGTGGCAATCCCGGTGACCAGATTGCGCTTGATATAGGCCTCGGCACCGGTATGGACCGGCACGCCCTCATCGATGCGCGCCGTCACACTCACGGCTTCATCCCCGCCTTGCGCGAACCGATAGCCTGCGACCACGCCCACCTTGATGCCGCGCATTTTGACCGGGCTGCCGACGGCCAGCCCGTCCAGCGACTGCTGCTTGAAATAGATGGTGTAGGACTGGTAAGCGATCCGGTCGGCCGCACCGGTCAGCCACACGATGCTGAGTGTCATCAGCGCAACCACGAGCAATACCAGCACGCCAACCAGCGTATAGCGGCCTTCAGTTTCCATGTACAACTCCCTCTGGCGCCCGTGCCGCGAAGTAGTCGCGCAGCCACGGGTCATCGATGTGTTTCAGTTCGGCGACGGTGCCACTCCCGAGCACCCGGCCTTCCGACAGCACAATGACACGGTCGATAATTGAAAACAGTGTATCCAAGTCGTGCGTCACGAGAAACACGGTCAATCCCAGGCTGTCGGCCAGCAACCGGATCAGCACATCGAAGGCACGCGCCGAAATCGGGTCAAGCCCGGACGTCGGCTCATCCAGAAACAGCAGTTCCGGATCGAGCGCCAGCGCGCGCGCCAGCGCAACCCGCTTGCGCATGCCGCCGGACAGCTGGCTCGGCTGTTTATGGACGGCATCGGGATCCAGCCCGGCCATATCCAGCTTCAGCCGCGCCAACTGGCGACACAGGGCATGCGGCAAACGGGTGTGCTCGAACAGAGGCGTAGCGACATTGTCTTCGACCGACAGCGAGGAAAACAGCGCGCCGTCCTGGAACAGCACCCCAAAGCGCCGGCGCAGGGCGTCCATCTGGTCGGGCGTGCAATCCCACACCGACTGGCCCAGCAGATCGATATGTCCCGCATCGGGTTTCATCAGTCCGATGATCTCGCGCAGCAACACCGATTTTCCGCTGCCGCTGCCACCGATCAGCGCGATCACCTCGCCGCGCTTGATGGACAGGCTCAACCCGCGATGAATGCTGTGCCCGCCCAGCGCAATCGATACGTCGCGGACATCGATCACGGTATCGGTCATCAGATGTCCAGCCGCACGAACATCACGGCAAATATCGCATTGATGATGATGATGGCGACCAGGCTTTGCACCACCGTGGACGTGGTATTCGTGCCCACGCTGCGTGCATCGCGGGTCACCGTCAGACCCATGCGGCAGGCAATCAGGGCAATGAAGATCGCAAACACCGGCGCCTTGCCCAGGCCAACCAGCAGGGTTTTCAGCAGCAGCACGTCCACCACGCGGTCGATGAACATGGGATACGAAATATCCAGTTGCTCCTGCGTCACCAGCATGCCGCCCAACACGCCCGCAATGTCGCCAACAAACACCAGCAACGGCAATGCAACCAGCAGCGCCAGCACGCGCGGAATCACCAGCACGGCCAGCGGTGACAGGCCCAGCGTGGTGATGGCGTCGATTTCCTCGGTCACCTTCATGGTGCCGATCTGCGCCGTGATGGCCGCACCGCTGCGTCCGGCCACCAGAACCGCCACGATAACCGGTGAAATCTCGCGCAGGATTGCCAGCAACAAACCATCGACGACAAAGATGTTGGCACCATACTGCTGTGCCTGCGACCCCAGCAGGTAGGCAAACACCACCCCCAGAAGAAACAGCATGCCGATCACGATCGGAATCGCACCGACGAATACCGTACCCAGTTGCGCCCCGAATTCGCGCCAGCGCCAGCGCGATGGACGACCGATCAGCGCCATCAATTCCAGAAACAGCCTGCCAACGAAATCGATCAGACCGATGACATGCCCCCCCATCGCCAGACTGCCGCGTCCGGCAAGCGCAAGCATGCCTTCGCGGTGTGGGGCAGGCTGCACCCCGGTAGGTGCGCTGTGCTGGACCACCAGGTCCAGCATCGCCCGATGCTGCGGCTGAAACGCACGCAACTCGGGGAGCGGGTCGCCTGCTTGCGGGCGCGCCGCATTGAGCAGCAGCCAGGCACCATTGGTATCGAGCTGGGTCAGCCCGGCACCGTCCAGGATGCGCACGGTCTTGCCGCCCAGCGCGGGCAAGGCCGGGGCGGCATCGGCATGCCAGTCGCCACTTGCGAGCAGCGCGTCCTGCGCCTCGTCGAAGTGCGCGTGGGCAGCCGTCATTCCAGTCCCAGCGGGTTGTCGGGATCGATGCCCGGCATGAAGGGCAGGCCGCGCTCGCGATGGGTGACCTGATAGACGCAGCCGATCCAGTTGCCGATCACCGCCTCGGCCGTGTCGTGCCAGGTGTTATCGAGTAGTGGCAGCACATGCGCTTCGGGAAAATCCAGCTTCTCGCCCGCCTGCGTCCGGCGGCAGAACTCGGCCAGCAGCGCCTGCGCCTGCCGGTTGAAATAACGGGCGGGGAACGGCGGAAAAGCAGCTTGCCTGCCCGCCGCGGCCAGCATCAGATCGCGCTTGTACTCCTTCAGCAGCGAGATGGTGTCGTATTCGGGATGGCCCTGGAAAAACACGGTGCGCAGACCATCGCGACTGACCGCCAGATGCACACCCGCTTCCGCACTTGCAACCAGCACCTTGACCCCGGCAGCGTCAAATTGCGCAGGCGACACATCGTTCCAGCGCGAATGCGGAACATCGAAGCGCGTGTTGACGTCGGCCACCAGCGGGTGGCGCCCATCGGTGACGCGGTGCTCGAACACGCCCCATGTTTTGTTTGGCTGCTTCACCCGCGTCTGCCCGTAGCGGAACTGCATCACCGCATGCGTGGCAAGGCAGGAACACAGGGTCGAGGTGACGTTGTCCCAGGCCCAGTCGATCACCTCGATCAGCGGCTCCCAGAACGGCTCGTCAGCGAGGTTGGGATGGCTGACGTTGGCGCCGGTGATGATGAGCGCGTCCAGCCCGGCTTCCCGAATCGCGTCGAAGGATTCATAGAACTGCGCGATGTGCGCCTGCGCTTTCTCGCCGCGCGGCAGCGTCGGCAGCGTGAAGGGGTGCATGTAGAACTGCGCGATCGGGTTGGATTCGCCGACCAGCCGGTAGAACTGGCGCTCGGTCGCTTCCAGCGCCGCGTCCGGCATCATGTTCAGCAGGCCCACGTGCAGCTCGCGGATTTCCTGGTTAGCTGCGCGCTCGGTCGACAGCACCGTGATGCCGTCGCGACGCAGGCGCTCGAAGGTGGGCAGCAGGTTATGCGCGACCAGCGGCATGATTACGCCTCACCCCTCACGCCTGACGCCTCACCTTTCCTTGCAATCGCGGTTTCCAGCAATGCCAGGAAATCACGCTCGTCGCGCACCTGCGCCACCTCCTGCGAGGTGACGGTATAGCCGTGCGGTTTCGCGATCGCCTCGTAGCGCGGAATGCGCGAATGGAACAGGCGCGGGAACACCCAGCGCGCGAAATCGTTTGGCTCGATCTGCGCGACGTAGTCGATACCCTTTTCCCTGAGATAGACAGGCAGCTGCTCGGCCAGAAAATCGGGGCGGAAATATAGCGGCTTGGGGTCGGACTGCGCACGCCTGATCAGCGTGTC
>JANJUT010000216.1 GCA_024710445.1 Thiobacillus sp. | reverse complement strand
CCTGCGAGCCGGCGCAGGGCCGCGCCAGGCGCTTGATCTCGGCCACCACGGCCTCGATGGCCTGCTCCATGCCGCGCTTGAGGTCCATCGGGTTCATGCCGGCGGCAACGAACTTCATGCCTTCGTTGACGATCGACTGAGCCAGCACGGTGGCCGTGGTGGTGCCGTCACCGGCGATGTCGGAGGTCTTGGAAGCGACTTCCTTGACCATCTGCGCGCCCATGTTCTCCAGCTTGTCCTTCAGCTCGATTTCCTTGGCGACCGATACGCCGTCCTTGGTCACGGTGGGGGCGCCGAAGGAACGGTCGAGCACCACATTGCGGCCTTTCGGGCCCAGGGTCACCTTGACCGCATCGGCCAGGACATTGACACCCGCCACCATGCGGTGACGCGCGGAATCACCAAAACGTACGTCTTTTGCAGCCATTGCTTAACTCCTAATATGAATTCGGTTGGTACGGTGTTGTGAGTACTTGCTTGCGTTGCAGCGATTACTTCTCGACCACACCCATGATGTCTTCTTCGCGCATCACCAGCAGTTCGTCGCCCTCGACCTTGACGGTCTGGCCGGCGTACTTGCCGAACAGCACGCGGTCGCCGACTTTCACGTCCAGC
Organism: Thiobacillus sp.; assembly: GCA_024710445.1. GTDB lineage: Bacteria > Pseudomonadota > Gammaproteobacteria > Burkholderiales > Thiobacillaceae > Thiobacillus. The sequence continues at coordinate 3,601 of JANJUT010000216.1, read as the reverse complement.
GGAATCAGCTTGCCCTGGTCGTCTTTCTTGCCGGTGCCGACGGCGATGATCTCGCCCTGGTCGGGCTTTTCGGTGGCGGCGTCGGGGATCACGATTCCGGAAGCGGTCTTGCGCTCTTCTTCCATGCGTTTGACAATCACTCGGTCGTGCAGAGGACGAATTTTCATACTAAATCTCCATTGAAACAATGACTTGTTGAACCCGGCTGGGGCGAGATAATCGGCTGAGCCAGCCGGAGGCTGTTAGCACTCTCGATACGAGACTGCTAATGGTAGGGGCGAGGGGGTTGGAATTCAAGGGGAAGACCGAATTAAATTAAATGCGGTGTCGGTCGCCATTAGTCGCCATTAGAGTTGATAGTCCGGTCTCCCATGCGGTGGGACCACGAGTGACAGTGGCCGTGCTGATGCAGGGCCCGGCCAATAACGACATCAAAGCGACGATGAAGCGCTAGCTGCTATCTGTTACGAGGAAATAACAACATGGCGCGCCGCAGACAGAATCTTTTTGAAGATTTGATTGAAATAACCAGCAAGCTCCCCTGGTGGGTGGGCGTGGTGCTCGCGATCATTTCGTATGTCTGGTTGCACAGCATTGCCGCCAGTGAGGTGATGGCAGCTGTCCCGCCCGGAAAGATGGGTGAGGTTATCAGCCAGGGGCTTTTCAAGACGCTGGCTTCAGTTGGCCAATATCTGTTGCCATTCGCTTTTCTGGTGGGCGCTGCCATGTCTGCCTATGGCCGCGTCAAGCGCCAGGCATTGCATGCGCAGGTGGCGGGCAGTCCGGACCGGGGTGCGCTCAACGATATGAGCTGGCAGCAGTTCGAGGCCTTGGTGGGCGAGGCTTTCAGGCGCAAGGGCTATTCGGTGACCGAGACCGGTGGCGGCGGCGCCGATGGCGGAATCGACCTGGCATTGAAGAAGGAAGGCGAGACCCTCCTGGTGCAGTGCAAGCAGTGGAAGGCCACCAAGGTTGGCGTGAGCACGGTACGTGAACTCTATGGAGTGATGGCAGCGGAGGGCGCTACCGGCGGGTTTGTGGTGACGTCTGGCATATTTACGGATGAGGCACGTGCGTTTGCCGTGGGTCGTAACATCGAGCTGCTGGATGGCAATGTGCTGCATGCGCTGATTCGCGGGATGAGTGCGCCCGACAAGACCGCTTCTGTTTCTCCGGTTGCCGCAGGGTCAAGCGCACCATCCTGCCCGGTTTGCCAAAGCGAGATGGTGAAGCGCACGGCCAAGCGTGGTGCGAATTCGGGGAATGAATTCTGGGGCTGTTCGCAATACCCTGGCTGCAAGGGAACTCGGGCAATCTGATTCGGCTGTTAAAAATCGGCGGCAGAGTCCACTTTCCGCTTATCTCCAGATGGATGGACCAAGGAACCAGAATGCATGAAACGCTTTTTTCCAGCACCGAAGGCCGCATGCTGGGCGCCGGCCTGGCGCTGACGGGGCTAATGCTGCTGGCGTTCGGGATCGGGTGGCACCTGTTTCCGGACCGCATTCTTCCCTATGCGATCATGACCGGGCTGAACCTGATCATCGGCCGCGAAGCGGGGATGTCCTTCGGCTATGCGAGCGGTTTCGGCCATGCCCAGGTGGCGCCTCTCAACATCCTGGTCGAGACGATCCAGGTGCTGGTGATCTATCCGCTGTTCGTGCAGAGCACGCGGCACCTGATCAGGCTGCGCACGCTGGAGCCGTTCATCATGCGCATTCACCGTGCAGCGAAGTCCGGTGGGGGGGTGGTGCGCAAGTTCGGCATCGCCGGCCTGTTTGTTTTCGTGTTTGCCCCGTTCTGGATGACCGGGCCGGTGGTGGGTGCGATCATCGGATTTCTGATCGGCTTGCGCCCCTGGGTGAATCTGGTCGTGGTGCTGGTGGCGACCTATATCGCCATCGGCGTGTGGGCGCTGTTGCTGAACGAACTCAATGTCTGGGCGTCAACCCTGAATCAGTACGCCCCCTACGCGTTGTTCCTTGCGATCCTGCTGATCGCTGCCGCGATGCAGTGGGTGGGGCGGCGCCGCGAGCGCGGCTGAATATTCCTGCTGAGCCACATGCGCGCGCATACCCGTCTGGCGGGGCATATCCTCGGTTCGCACCCGCAGATCAATGGCGATTACGAAATGCACCCCGGCTATGGGGACGCATCCAACTGGCTAAAAGGGTCAGGCTCGAATTGTTTTTAGACAGCCACCCAGACAAGCCCTGACGCACCTCGATATGCGAAGAGGGTATTCACTTGCAGAAAAGCCCGGATGAACCGGGCTTTTCTGTATTTGGGCGGCGCTTAGTTTTTTCTGGACTCGATCGGCAGTTTTGCCTCTCTCCATTCCGGAAAACCACCGCGGAACCAGTGGACGTTTTTCCAGCCGGCCTGGATTGCGAGAGTGGCTGATTTGTAGCTTTTCCAGCAGATGGTGCCGTCGCAGTACATTATTAACGGTGCATTTTTGTCCTTGGGCAGTTTATACAAGGCGAACTGGTCATCAGCCGGGTCGAAACCGACTTCCTTGGCGCTGCTTTCCTTGTAGGGTACAAAAATCGCGCCCGGAACATGGCCGATTTCGTATTCTTCCTCGTTTCGCACATCGTATATGGGCATGCCTTTGGCGATCAGCGCCTTGGCTTCGCTAGCCGAGATAAGCTTTGCGCCAGGCAGACTGGTGGGCGTGGTATTCAGCATGGAGGCAACGCTTTTGAAGTCTTCCCGGGTGGCGGCGCTGAGGGCGAGATTGAGGCTGTTGCCTTTTTGCAGTGCGGCAGCCAGTTTTTGCTGGGAGGCAGCGGGCACGGATTCAGGCAGGACGGAAAGTGCGCGCAACGGAACCGACGCGCTGGTCAGCAGGATGCGCCCACCATTGGCGGCTGCCCAGGTTTTGGCTTCTTCGACAGACGCTACCGCCATATCGTAGCGGCCCAGCTTCAAGCCAAACAGCGGCGCCTCGGCCATGCTGTGAAATTTGACTTCGGTGAAGTCGCTTTTGGCCAGTCCACGGCTGTTGATTTCGCTGCGGGCGATGCTGCCTATCAAGGATTCATAATCCGGCAAGCCCAGGCGGGCATTTGATTTGCCTGCCAGGGTCCCCTTGAAGTTTGGCCCGGCGACAAAAGCGGCTGAAGTAACTTCACTGGACTTGAGAACGGGCTCAAACTTGAACTTGTGGATGTTGGCGATAACCTGGACAGGTCCGAAAACCATGTCCAGCGTGCCTTCCTTGGCTTGCTTGATGGCGGTAAAACCACGCTTGTAATACTGGAGCCGGACCGGCTGACCGACCGCACGCTCGACCTCGCGGGTAAATGCGCGATAGCGTTGATTGGTGTTGGTATCGGAGATGGACTCGTGTTGATCCAGGACCACGCCCAGCGTAAGTGTTGCTGCCTGCGCATAGGCCGACACCAGTAATAAAGGCAGTACGATTAAACGCAGCATGGCGATCTCCACAAATTTATCTGTGGGATAACGGCCATCAAATGATGAAATTTAATAAAAACCTGAATCTATTCAGGTTTTCCGGCAAGCCACGTCTGCAGCGTCGTACGCAAAAGATCTTCTTGTACCGGCAGGGTCAGGGCGGCATCGATGCGCAGGC
>JANJUT010000134.1 GCA_024710445.1 Thiobacillus sp. | reverse complement strand
GACATTGCCTCGCGGTATTTGGCGGCGGTCTTTGCCACGATCTCGTCTGGTAGCACCGGTCCCGGCGCCTGCTTGTTCCAGCCGCAGGCCTCCAGCCAGTCGCGCACAAACTGCTTGTCGAAGCTGGGCGGGTTGCTGCCCGGCTGATACTGGTCGGCAGGCCAGAAACGAGAGGAATCCGGGGTCAGCGCTTCGTCGATCCACACCAGTTTGCCGCTTTCATCGATGCCAAATTCGAACTTGGTGTCGGCAATGATGATGCCATGTGTGAGCGCATACTCTGCGGCAGTCTTGTACAGGGCAAGACTGACATCCCGAACTTGCCGGGCCAGATCGGCGCCGATCAATCCGGCCATTGTGTCAAATGCAATGTTTTCGTCGTGTGCCCCCACGGCCGCCTTGGTCGACGGGGTGAAGATCGGTTCGGGCAGGCGGTCGGCCTGTTTCAGGCCTGCGGGCAGCTTGATGCCACACACCGACTGGCTGGCCTGATATTCCTTCCAGCCCGATCCCACCAGATAGCCGCGCACGATGGCCTCGACCGGCAGTGCCTTGAGCTTCCTGACGACGATGGCGCGGCCGGCCACCTGATCGCGTTCGTTTGCCGTGACCACGGATTCAGGCGCGATATCGAGCGCCTGGCTCGGCACGATGTTTTTCAGCTTGTTGAACCAGAAGGCCGACACCCGGGTGAGGACTTCGCCCTTGCCGGGAATCGGTGTCGGCATGACGACATCGAACGCGGAGAGGCGGTCGGTGGTCACGATCAGCAGGGCATCGTCGCCGACGCCATAGATGTCGCGCACCTTGCCTTTGTGGATCAGCGGCAGGGAGGTGATGTGCGATTCGAGTAATGGTTGGCCGGGTGGCGGTGCAGACATGGCAGCGTGAGCAGGGTCGAGGGAGCCGGCATTATAGCCGCCGCGGTAGAGTGCGCTCGTTTCATAGGCGCACCGCAGCTCGCGCAGCGCGACCAGCAGCACGGCCGCCAGCGGCACCGCCAGCAATACGCCGACAAAGCCGAACAACTGGCCAAACGCGGCCAGCGCAAATACCACCGCCACCGGATGCAGGCCCACCCGCTCACCCACCAGGCGCGGGGTGATGACGTAGCTTTCCAGCACCTGGCCGGCAAGGTAAATACCCACGACCCAGCCCACCCCGGTCCAGTCGGCAAACTGCAGCAGCGCGACCAGCAGCGCCAGAATCAGTCCCAGGCCAAACCCGAGAAACGGCACGAACGACAGCACCCCGGTGAGGAGGCCGATTGGCAGCGCGTAATTGAGCCCGGCTGCCCACAGCGCCAGCGCGTAATAGGCGGACAAGGTGAACATGACGGCGATCTGCCCGCGCAGAAACTCGCCGACGACCTGGTCCATGGCGCGGGCAATCCGGTTGACCGTATTCACCCAGGGGCGCGGCGTGAGGGCGGCGACCCGTGCCACCATCACGTCCCAGTCCTTGAGCAGATAAAACATCACCACGGGTATCAGCAGCAGATTGGCCAGCATGCCGACGATGGCCAGCGCACCGGTTTGCAGGGTGGGCAGCCAGTCGGCGCCCTGCTGCGCGGCTTTTTCGGTGAGCCAGTTCTTGAGCGCATCCAGGTTGGGGTCGATGTGGATGTTGAAGGTCTGCTGCAACCAGGGCAGGAAGCGGGTCTGCAGCAGGTCGAGCGCAGCGGGCACCCGTTGCGACAATTCGGCAAACTGCCCCTGAAACAGCGGCAAGGCAATCAGCAGCAGGGCAAACAGTGCCAGTCCGGCCAGCACGATCACCAGCACGGTGCCGGTGGTGCGCGACAGGCCGCGTGCTTCCAGCCGGTCGACCAGCGGGTCGAATATGTAGGCCAGCAGGGCGCCGGCCAGGAAAGGCGTGAGGATCGGGGCCAGAACATAGACCAGCCCGCCCGAAACGAGCAGGGCGGCGAGAGCAAGCCAGGAGAGATTGCCTGGCAGGGATGGGGGGCGGATAGGCTGCATAGGCGGTAAAATAGCGCACTTTTTGATTCTGGAGCCGCGTGTGTCTTCCATTTCCTACAAAGATGCCGGTGTCGACATTGACGCCGGCGATGCGCTGGTCGAGCGCATCAAGCCGCTGGCCAAGCGCACCATGCGTCCCGAAGTGCTGGCAGGCATTGGTGGCTTTGGCGCGCTGATCGAGATTTCAAAGAAATTCAAGGAACCGGTGCTGGTTTCAGGAACCGACGGCGTCGGTACCAAGCTGAAGCTGGCGTTTGAACTGAATCGCCATGACACCGTGGGCATCGACCTGGTGGCGATGAGCGTCAACGATATTCTGGTGCAGGGCGCCGAGCCGCTGTTCTTTCTCGATTACTTTGCCACTGGCAAGCTGAGCCTCGATACGGCCGAAGCGGTGATCGCCGGCATTGCCACCGGCTGCGAACAGGCAGGCTGTGCGCTGATCGGTGGCGAAACCGCCGAGATGCCGGGCATGTATCCGGACGGCGAATACGACCTCGCCGGTTTCGCCGTCGGCGTAGTGGAAAAGAGCAAGGTCATCGGCGGCCAGGGCATCGCGGCAGGCGACGTGGTGCTGGGGCTGGCGTCTTCCGGCGCGCATTCCAACGGTTATTCGCTGGTCCGCAAGCTGATCGACCTCAGCCACATCGGGCTGAAATCCGACTTTCACGGCCGTCCGTTTGCCGACGCGGTGATGGCGCCGACCCGTATTTATGTGAAGCCGTTGCTGGCGCTGATGGAAAAACTCAACGTCAAGGGCATGGCGCACATCACCGGCGGTGGCATCACCGGCAATTTGCCGCGCTGCCTGCCGGAAAGCGTCGCTGCGCGCGTCGATGCCGCCTCGTGGACACGCCCGCCGCTGTTCGACTGGCTGCAACAGGCCGGCAACGTCGAAGCGGACGAAATGCTGCGCACCTTCAACTGCGGCATCGGCATGTGCGTCGTCGTAGCGGCAGCGGATGCCGCGGCGGCGATGGCGCATCTGCAGGCGAGTGGCGAAACCGTGTGGCAGATTGGCGAAATCGTCGCGCGACCCGATGGCGCGGAGCAGGTGATTTATTTGTGAATCAGGGCGCGCGCCCTGCTCGCGTAGTCGTGCTGCTGTCCGGGCGCGGCAGCAACTTCCGGGCGATCGCCGAAGCGAATCTGCCGATCGAGGTGGTGGCGGTCATCAGCAACCGGCCGCAGGCAGCGGGGCTGACGTATGCGCGTGAGCGTGGCCTGACTGCCATTGCGCTCGATCACACCGCGCAGCCCGACCGCGAAATCTTCGATGCGCAGCTGGCTGATGAGATTGACCGGCACCAGCCGGATCTGGTGGTGCTGGCAGGTTACATGCGCATCCTCAGTCCGGCGTTCATCGCCCGTTTCGAGGGCCGTCTGCTGAATATTCACCCTTCCCTGCTGCCTGCCTTTCCCGGTCTGAAAACGCACGAGCGGGCACTGGCCGAAGGGGTGAAAATTCACGGCTGTACCGTGCACTTTGTCACCGCACAACTCGATCATGGCCCCATCGTCATTCAGGCAGCCGTGCCGGTGCGGGCGGACGATACGGCAGACAGCCTGGCCGCGCGCGTGCTGGCGCAGGAGCATCGCATCTACCCGCAGGCGGTGCGCTGGTTTGCCGAAGGCCGTTTGGTAAACAATCATGGCTGCGTAAACTTGAAGGACGATTTGGCGTCACAGTCAGTGTTATCCACTGGAGCCTGAGCGTGATCAAAATCCTGTTACTGGCCGCCAGCCTGTTCGCCGCCGCGGCCCAGGCGGCCGCCCTAAAGGACGCCGATCCACTACGGGCTAAAGCCCGTGTGGAATCGTATGGCCCGTCGCAACTGAACCTGGTGTACGACCTGTACCGCAACGGCCTCAAACTCGGCCAGGTGACCGATACATTCAACCGCAGCGGTACACGCTATACGCTGGTGAGCGAGACGCGTGCCACCGGTGCCCTGAAAATGTTGTGGCCGGGCAATATCCGTCTCGAAAGCACCGGCGTGGTGACGCCGCAAGGCCTGCGTCCGACCCAATTCCAGCACGCCCGCAGCGATGCGCCCAATAAACTGGCTACAGCGCGTCTTGACTGGAAGCGGCGCAGCATTGCCTATCAATACAAGGGCAAATCGTGGCAGGTGAACGGTCTGCAAAACGGGGCGCAGGATCAGCTGTCGCAGATCTATCAGTTCATGTTCGCGCCCAGCGTACCGGCCGATTACAGCCTGCAGGTGGTGAGCGGACGCGACCTCAACGATTATCGTTATGCCCGCAGCAAGGGCGGCGATATCCAGACACCGTTCGGTACGCTGGCGACTCAGCAATATCAGCGTGTCATGCACCAGCCGGATGAAAAAGCCATCACCGTGTGGGTCGTACCTGCACGCAACAATCTGCCGGTGCAAATCCGTGTGGAAGAGGATGGCGTTACGCTTGAACAGCGCCTGGTGCGTGCCAGCGTAAAGGGCTAGACAGGATGGGGCGCAGCCTTCGCCCATCATGGTGGCTGGCTTTGGGCGCATCGCTGTTGCTGCACGTTAGCTTGTTCGGGGGGCCGGACTGGGTGATCCCGCCATGGAAGCCGCCGTCGCCTTCCCGGCCTCTGGAAGTACAGCTGGCTGCTGTGTCGAAGCCCGCGACCGTACCTGTCCCGGCTACGCAACCTCGCCCCCCTGTTGAACACCCGCCGCCGTTGCGGTCGAAGCCTGCGGCGACCGAATTTTCTGAGCCGCTTGATCCGACTGCCATCGCCGCCACGCCTCAAATTGCCGCTGATGCTGACGAGATAGTGGACGTTGCCCGCGCTGAGGCGGTATCGGCAGTCGTGCCCGTACTGGTCGAGGATGTCCCGCCACCGTTAAATGCCTTGCCCCCGCGGCTCAAGCTGCATTTTCAGGTGCGTTACGGTCTGGCATCGGGCGAGCAGACCTTGCAGTGGGTGAACGAGGGCGAGCGCTATACGCTGGTCAGCGTGGCCGGGGCGACAGGTCTGGCCGGCGTGTTCTATCGCGGTCGTTTCGTGCAGACCAGTCGTGGCCGCATTACGCCATACGGGCTGCAGCCGGAAGAATTCTGGGATCAGCGTGGCGACAAGCATAGTCGCGCGCATTTCAATCCCGGGCAGGGCCAACTGACGTTCATGCCGACGAAGGGTGTGCCGCGCCACTTTGCGTACCAGGGCGAGGTGCAGGATGCGCTCAGCCTGATTTTTCAACTGGCGTTGACTGCACCGCCAACGGCTAGCTCATTGAGTTATCGCGTATTCAATGGCAAAAAGCTGCGCGACTACACTTACGAGGCGCGCGGGGAAGCGGTTCTGGAAACGGCGCTGGGCGCATTGCGCACGTTGCATCTGGCACGGGTGGCTGATGGCGATGGCCGCTTTGAAATCTGGCTGGCAATCGACCGTTTTTATCTGCCGGTGCGTGTGCTGCGAAGCGACGACAACGGCAGCGAAGTGGAACTCAGATTGCAATCCATCACGCCCTGATTGTGGGCTACTGCGGCAGGCCGGTGATCTGGTCGCCCGGCACAATGCCGCGTTGCTGGAATCCGCCTTGCGATACTTCCAGCGCGTAGCGTGCGTCGGCACTTGGGCAATGGAAGGTATCGGTAAACGGCTGCATGTCGGCGAGGTTGATGATGCGGCCGTTGGGCCCGGCAAAGGCAATCGACAGGGGCAGGGGGGTGTTGCGCATCCAGAAGCAATGCCGTCCCGCCTGTTCGAACACAAACAACATGCCGCCATTGGCCGGGAGCGCATCGCGCTGCATCAGGCCGCGTTTACGTTGCTGTGGGGTGGCGGCGACTTCAACCTCGAAGACATGTTGCCCGATGTGCAGGGGGATCTGCTCGGAGCTTTCTGCGGCACAGGCGCTGCAGAAAGCCACAACCAGTAAGAAAGCGCTGATTTGGCCAGCCTTGACTGATGCGCTACAGCGCATTGCGCATGCGCTCGGCCAGTTGCAGGGCCGATTCCACGTCTGTATCCAGCACGTTGAAGTGCCCCATCTTGCGCCCCGGCCGGGCGGCCTGTTTGCCGTACAGGTGCAGCTTGATGTTGGTATGGGCCAGCAGCGTATCCCAATGCGGCCCGCCATCGTGCCAGCGGTCGCCGAGGATGTTGACCATCGCCACCGGTGACAGCAGACGCGGATCACCCAGCGGCAAACCGCATAGCGCGCGCACCTGTTGCTCGAACTGGTCGGTGACACAGGCATCCAGCGTGTAGTGTCCCGAGTTGTGCGGGCGCGGGGCGATTTCATTGATCATCAGCTGGCCGCCAGCGATGAAGAATTCGACCGCCATGACGCCGACATAGCCAAGCTTGTCGGCCACCGCGCGGGCGGTGTCGCACGCCTGCTGCGCAAGACTGCCGGATACGCGGGCGGGGACGATGGTGACATCGAGTATGCCGTTGTCATGGCGGTTTTCGGCCAGTGGAAAGAGGGCGCACTGGCCGGCATCGTCACGCGCCAGCACCACCGATACTTCGCGCTCAAGTCTGACGAAGCCCTCCAGCACGCAGGGCTGGCTGCCAAATTCCTGATAGGCCGCACGTGCTTCATCGAGCGACCCGACGCGCGCTTGCCCCTTGCCGTCGTAGCCCAGGCGCGCCACTTTCAGGAGCGCGGGTGTGCCGGTCACGGTCAGCGCGGCTGCAAGGTCGGCCTCGCTGTTGACCAGCGCAAACGGCGCCGTGGCAAATCCGTTGCCCGCCAGCCAGGATTTTTCATGGCTGCGGTCCTGCACGATCGCCACGGCTTCAGCGCCGGGGGCCACCCGGCAATGGCGTGCGAGTTCGTTCAGGCTGGCCGCAGGCACGTTCTCGAATTCGGTGGTGACGGCGGCGCAGCTTTCTCCCAGCTTTTTCAGCGCGGCGAGATCCGTGTAATCCGCTTGCAGATGCACGTCGGCCATTTGACCGGCCGGGCTGGCGGCATCCGGGTCGAGCACCATGACCTTGTAGCCCATGGTGCGCGCGGCGAGGGTGAACATGCGGCCGAGCTGACCGCCGCCAAGCATGCCCAGCGTCGCCCCGGGCAAAATTGGAAATGTGGTTTGCCGGGACTCCAATCCACTACGGGCGCTTGTGCCCTTCAGGGCAGAAGGCCGTGTGGAATCGTATGCCCCAGGCAGAATGGGAAGCGGCTTATTCGACATCGGGCAGTTCCATTCCCATTACGGAATCCGCCTGGGTTTTGCGGAAGTCGCTGAGCTGCGTGGCCAGCGTGCTGTCGTAACGCGCGATCAGCGCTGCCGCAAACAGGGCCGCGTTGGCCGCGCCGGCTTCACCAATGGCAAACGTGGCCACCGGGATGCCTTTGGGCATCTGCACGATCGACAGCAGCGAATCCATTCCCTTGAGATATTTTGATGGCACCGGCACGCCGAGCACCGGCACAATGGTTTTGGAGGCAAGCATGCCGGGCAGATGGGCGGCGCCGCCCGCGCCCGCGATGATGGCCTTGAGGCCGCGTGCTTCCGCGCTGGCAGCGTATTCATAGAGCAGGTCCGGCGTGCGGTGCGCCGACACCACCTGGGTCTCGAAATGGATGCCCAGCTGCTTCAGCAGTATCGCGGCGTGTTTCATCACCTCCCAGTCGCTGGAAGACCCCATCACCACGCCTACCTGCGGTGTGCTCATTGTGCTGATCCTTGTCATGCGGAAGGCGGCATTTTACCGCGCAGAGTGCCTACAATGGCGCGCATGCGTTTTTGGAGATGATCGTGCCGGCCACACTGCAAACCCTGATTCTGCTCACGCTATCCAATGTGTTCATGACCTTTGCCTGGTACGCGCATCTCAAGGACATGAACAATCAGCCCTGGATCATTGCCGCGTTCGCCAGTTGGGGCATCGCGCTGTTCGAGTACCTGCTGCAGGTGCCCGCCAACCGTGCCGGCTTCACCGTGATGAGTCTGCCGCAATTGAAAATCATGCAGGAAGTCATTGCCCTGACGGTATTTGTGCCGTTTGCCGTGCTGTACATGAAGGTGGAGCTGAAGTGGGATTTTCTGTGGTCGGCGCTGTGCCTGGTGGGGGCGGTGTATTTCATGTTTCGTAACCACGCCTGACAGGCAGAAGCAAAAAAAAGCCCCGCGAACGGGGCTTTTGCGAAGCGGGTTGTGTCAAACGCAGCCGGTCGGTTTCGGGGTGCCAGCGTAGCGGCCTGCCTGCTTGGCGGGGCCAAACGGGAACAGGTCGAACAGGAATTTCTTGTCGCCCCATTCGTCGCCATACTCTTCCTTCAGGCCTTTTTGCAGGAAGCGCAGGTTGGGAGCCGTTCCGTTCTGCGCGAACTGTTCACGCATGTGATTGATGATTTTCCAGTGGTTCTCGCCCAGTTCCAGATTGTCATCCTTGGCCAATGCGACAGCCAGTTCTTCGGACCAGTCGTCCAGGTTGACCAGATAGCCTTCGGGGTCGGTTTCGACCATTTTGCCGTTGATTTCACGTTCCATGATGTTGTCCTTGCACTCAGTTAAAAATAGCTAGGACGAACCATATAATAACCAAGTAATTTAGTCAACTATTCAGGACGAAGGGGTCCTTTTATTCAGTGCAATCAATCTGGTGCGGGCGAAGCGGTCAGGCTCGGATAGCCGCGCGTTACCTGGTCATTTCGTCGCGGGTTTGCCGCCAGCTGCCTTCCACGCCTCGATGCCGCCCTCGATGAAGCGGGCTTTCACGCCTTCGGCCTGCAGGCGATCGACCACACTGTTCGACACGCTGCCGCCACGTACGCAGTAGACCACCACGTCCATGGTGCGCGGCAGGGCACCGATCCAGGCATCGATTTTTTCCGGATTTTTCCAGAGCGCGCCAGGAATGATTTCACTGGATGCAGCGTAGTCGGCTTCACGCCGCACATCGAACACCAGGGCGGTGTCGGGATTAAATTCGGTTGCCTTGATGCTGCGGGGTGCATCCGGGCATTTTTCGGTTGGGTTGGCGCATTTGCAGCGCTTGAGAGGCTGGGGTGTGGGTTCCATGATTTTTCTGTCAGTTCACCTGCCTGCTGGACAGGCTGCAGGAACAGGTCGGGGTTTAAGGCGGATAGGCCAAGGTCGGCGTAATGCTAACCGGATTGCCGTCGGTACCATAGACCTGTGCGCTCAGGATACTGAATGCGGGTGATCCGGCTAGACCGGGTGGATGCACGATATACAGTTGCAGGTAGCGTGGATTGATACCTTGTGGGGCAATGATGTCGACATAAAGCTTCTGCTCATCCTGATGCCAGTACAGCATGCGCTGGGTCTGTCCAAATGCGCCAGGAGTGGAAAATTGCACGTACCGTTGATTCAGAGGCATACACATTGAGATCACTGGGATTGACCGCAGTTTCGTCAAAATCAATGATCAGCGAAGCGGCGCCAATCGGGGTGTTTCTGTGCCAAATAAAACCTGGGCATTGGGCGCTGTTTCCAATTGAGAAAAGCTCACAGGCGGGGTGGCGTTAAGTGCGGAGTGATTGAACAGTTCAGTGCTTCCTGAACCTGAGATGATTTCCACTGATACTGTGAAAGGGTCCGCTCCAGTCCCGGAACTGTTGTCAGTTATCCCATACAGGCTAACCGTGAGTGGTTGCAGGCCCTGGCGCCGCATTGCCGGGCAGGTCGCAACTGCGCCGGGGTCATGCCCGGGTTGGCGACCAGCAGGAGTGCGGTCGCGCCGGTGGTATGGGGCGAGGCTGCCGAAGTGCCCCAGAATGCGCTGCTCAGGGAGGCTTGCACGCCATTGGGCGCGGCAATTTCCGGCTTGGCACGACCGTCCGTGGTCGGGCCTTCGGAGCTGAGTTTGGGATGCAGCTGAATGCCTTGAAGCGGCCAGTGCACATGCCGACCATTTTCATGTTGCCGGCTCGTCTATCCATGGCGCCAAGCATGTGGCAGCAACGATGAGCGCGGGATTGCTGTCTGGTTGTCGATGCTGTGGCTACTTCACGCTATGAATGGGACAGGCATGTGTTTGCTGCCCTTGCGCCGAGTGGAGTCCCGAACCAGTGCAACTCTGGGAAGATCGATGCTGCTACAAATAACCATAATCAATAATTATGTATTCAATTAAATATATTGAATGTTAATTATGGCTGAGTGCGTTTTGGGTTTCATGAGTGCGTGGCGCCCGGGCGTGCCTTGCTTGCTGGCCGTGGCTGGGGCAGGGTCACTACCTGGCCGGATTCGTTCAGAACGAAATCATGGAAGGCCTGGGCGATGGGCGACATGCGTTTGCCGTTGCGATGGACCAGATACCACTCCTTCATGATCGGGAAGCCCTCGACACTGAGGATGGCAACCCGGTCCAGCGCCAGTTCAAATTCCAGCGTGTGCAGGGAAACAATACCCAGCCCCAGGCCGGCCATGACGGCGTGCTTGATCGCCTCGTTACGGCTCATTTCCATCGAGGTGTTGAGCTTCAGGCCGCGTTGTTCAAAAAAGCGTTCCACGGCGTTACGTGTGCCTGAACCGCGTTCGCGCAGGATGAAGTTTTCTTCAACCAGCCGGCTGAGCGGGATGCGGCTGGCCTGCGCCAGGGGATGGTCCGGCCGCGCGATGATGACCAGGGGATTTTGCATGAAGGCCTGGGCGGTGAGTTCGAGATTGTCCGGCGGTGTGCCCATGATCGCCATGTCCGGAATATTTTCCTGTAGCTGTATGACGAGTTCCTCGCGGTTGGTGACCTCGAGGTGTACCTGTGTGCCCGGATGGTGCTTGACGAATTCGGCCAGCAGATAGGGTGCGAAATACTTGCCGGTGCTGGTGACGGTCAGCGAGAGGGTTCCGCGCTTAACGCCCTTCATGTTGTCCAGAACTGATTCGATGTCGCGGAACTGTTGTGCGATGTCCCGGCTGAAGGCGTAGATCTCCTTGCCCGCCTCGGTCAGAAAGATTTTTTTCCCCATCTGTTCAAACAGCGGCATGCCGACTTCCTGCTCCAGTTGCTTGATCTGGGTCGATACCGCGGGCTGGGTTAAATGAAGTTCTTCCGACGCACGGGTGAAGCTGGAATTGTGCGCTACGGCTTCCAGCAGCTTGAGCTGGCGAAACGTCACATTCATGGCCGATTTCCTTCGATTGTTGTGGCTGAGATCATTCATGATAGTAAATGGTAACAATAAAAATTATTCATTTTTAATTATGTATCGGTCTCCGTATATTCCATCCCAAGGGCGGATCAGTGGGCACCCAATGCACCCGATCCAACGATTAACAGCTGAAGCATAAGGAATGACTCCATGAGCCAAGCGACGACAAACAGTAACGAAGCGCGCCTGACCGGCAGTGAGGCAGCAATTGCCCGCCGCCAGGCACGTTCCCTGTATGGGAAAAAAGGCCTGTCCGGTGGTAATGCCACGGCCAGCCCCAGCGCCACCCAGGCACGTCTTGCCGCACGCGGTGAAAATGCCTCGCCTGCACCAGCACCCGCAGCCATCTCGACGCCTGCATCGGCCACGGTTTCGGCAGTCAGCGAAGTCATTCCGCAACCACAAGCTCCGGCATGCGGTTGCCAGCGCAAGGAGTCTGCCGCGTCCCTGGTTGAATATGCGCACCCTGTGTTCACTCCCGGGCCGATTTCGGCTGCGCAGCAGCGCCGCATGGACCGGGCCAAAAAAGGGCGTGGCGACGCCGCGCCTTGCCGTCCCAGTGGCCGGGTGCCCAAGGAACCGCAAAAAGTCGAGTTCGGCACCACGCTGACTGGTACTCCGGTGAGCGGCAGCCAGATCGAGCGCATCGCCAGCGTGACGGGCAATGAATCCGGCAGCTGTCATGCGATTACCGGTACCGAATATATCGGTACCGAGCAGTTTGATCAGTTCTGCAAATCGGCGCCGCCGCCGTCGCCAGCCAAGGTGGGCGCCAGCAGTACCAGCCGTGGCGGTCGGGTGACCGGCACCGAAGTGGGACGCAGCGACAAGGTCACTGGCGACGAGACCGGCACCTGCAAGCGTGTGACGGGGACTGAATATATGGCAGTCGAGGAGACGGGCACGTTTTGCGGCACCTCGCCCGAACCCCATCCGCAAAAAGCCGGTTTCGGTATGACGGCAAGAAAGAACCAGATCAGTGGCAGCGATCTCACGCGCGAAATTGATGTGACGGGTGGCGAGTCCGGCGCGAATCGCGCCATCACGGGCAGCGCCTATACCGACACGACCAGCTTGCGCAGCAAGTCGGGAGACGCACCAAAAAAGGTGGAAACCAGTCACACGAGCGCTGGCGGAGCGGTGAGCGGCACCCAACTGGGTCGCTCATCGAAAGTTTCCGGCGCTGAGCAGGGTGCCTGCAAGCGTGTGACTGGTTCGGATTTCATCAGCGCCGAGGAGTTTTCGTCCTTCTGTCGGGCGGAGCCGTTCCAGCCGCCTGCCAAGGTCGGTGTGTCGCGCACCCTGAAGGGACAGGACGTGTCGGGCACCCAGGTGGGACGTTCGGCCAGCGTGACGGGCGACGAATACGGCGCCTGCAAGCCGGTGACCGGGACCTCTTATATCGGCGCCGACCAGTACGCGGATTTTTGCGCGTCGCGGGTGGCGGCTGAAGCGATCAACCGTGCGCGTCTCGGGCGCAACGCCGAACTGACCGGCATTCAGCCCGGGCCGGATGCCAAATTGACCGGCAACGCACGCGGCGAATGCCAGAACGTGAGCGGGTCGCCTTACATGGGCGAGGTCCAGCAGGCGACCGCGTGCGGTCGTCCGGCGATGGCAACGCATTACCGTGCCCGGACGCCCGAAGCCGCAGCGGATGGTGCCGGCATTACGGGCAATGCGCTGGATGCGCTGGCGAATCGTCAGCCGGGGGACTTCTCGGTGGCGTCGCCCGCCCGCACGGCCCAGGCAAGCGAAACCCGGCGCATCACCGGCAGCGCTTTTGGCGGCACCGGTCGCATCACCGGTTCGCTGGCACGCGCCACCGGCCTGGTGTCCGGCACGCCCGAATTTCGTTATCGCGATGGCGGCGACCAACCCGTGTCTGCTCCGGTGATGCCCGCTTCCGAGCCGACTCCGGAGCGTATTACCGGTGAAGGCCGCGAGCGCAGTGTTACGGGCGATGCCTGGGACCGTGGCGGTCGCGTGACCGGTACCGAGGGGCGTTCTGCTGCGGGCCGCAACCCGACCCAGCGCGGTGAGGCGCGTGGCAACGGGATGCCTGCCCGGGCGTTACGTGAAACAGAGCATCCGGCACTGGCACCCAGCCGTGTGACGGGCAGCAGCGGCAACAGCATGACGGGTGCATCCGTGACCCTGTCCGGCGGTGCGCGCGGCTAACTTAAACGAAACGACGGAGCAACGACGATGGATACCCGCAACCGCCCGGAACGCATGAGTACCGCCGGCCACACCGCACCGGTGGGCATGGCGATGCGTGCCCGGCCGGCAGCGACCACGGCAGTGATGCCGAACTGGCCGCAGCGGTTGAGCTTCTGTGCGCCGGGGATGCAGCCGGATCGCAGCGGCGAATGCGTGAGCACGCTGTGCGCACCCAGCGTCCATCCATTGGCCGACCAGGCGTGCAACGCCCGGCTGGCGGATTACGAACGCCGGGTGCAGGCGCGTTTCGATGACATCGTGCCGACGCTGAAGCAGATTTCGTCGTTGCAGCATGAAGCCGATTTCGAAACACGGGCGCAGCAGATTGCACGCGAACGTCTGGGGTTCGAATTGAATCAGGCCACGCTGGCAGATGCCTGGATCACCGCGCTCGACATGCGCCAGCTGTATGGCAGCAGCGTGCTGAATACGTTCTGCGATCTGGCACGGGAAGCCAGCGCGCAGCAAAACGGCAACGGTGAGGCGGAGGCGATGATGCGTTTCTTCATCGATTGCGGATTCCATGAAGTGGACGTGAGCGCGTGTGCCGATGGCCGACTCAAGGGGCTGCTGCAGTACATCCTGCGGTTGCCGCAACAGGCCGTGCGCAGGCACAAGTCTTACGCCGGCACCCTGTTCGATGTCGAGTTGAACGTGAAACAGTGGACCGAGACCGAGTTGCGCCGCTTCCGCGAAGGCGTGCCAACCCTGCCGGAATCGGGCACACGCTATCTCAAGATTGCGGTGTACCACTTCAGCAGCTCGGACCCGCATCACGAAGGCTGCGCGGCCCATGGCAGCGATGACAGCAAGGCTGCCCAGGCGGCACTTGATCGCCTGGAGGCGTTCGGCACCGCGATTGAAAACGGGTTCTGCTGCGGCGCATCGGTGGCCACCCTGCTGATCGGCGTGGATACCGATAACGACGCGATCCGGGTGCATGTGCCGGATGCGCAGGGCGGCATTGATTTGGACTGCTGCATCGACAACATGGCACTGCACCAGGCGACAGCCGGGTGTGCCGAGTCCGAGGCACGGTGGCGGCTGGGCAGCATCGTTGAAGAGACCGCGCGCCGGAATGGGCGCAGTGTGCCGGAGAGCGGCATGCGCCGGCTGATCGAGCGCCTGCTCGCGAACAACCTGTCGCAGATCGATTACGTCTGCACGCACCACCAGGGCCGCTATGCCGATATCGGCCATGCCGAGCGCTTCATCAGCATTGGCGACGGCTTCGAGGAAGTGCATCTGCGCAACCTGGCCTATTTCGGCCACATGCATACGGTGGAAGAAGGCGCGGCGGACATGGATGTGGGCATCAGGATTTTTACGCGGCTGAACGTGGCGCGCGGCTTGCCGGTCCCGGTGGCGATTCACTATCGCTACGACGGCCAGGTGCCGGGATCGCGGGAGCGTACGGTGGCACGCTGCCGCCGGGTCAAGGCCGCGATCGAGGCGCGTTATCCGGATTTGAAGCGGGATGGGCTGCTGGTGTGCGGCATGACCGTGCAGTCCAAGCAGCCGGGCAGCGCGCTGGAAACAGTGGCAGACAACGACCTGAACACACACGGGCATTGAGGACGAAACGATGAAGATCATGCAAGTGGAAAAGACGCTGGTGTCGACCAACCGCGTCCGGGAAATGGGTCACCGCCCGCTGCTGGTGGTGAAGGAAAAGAGCGGTGGTACTGCCAGTGTCGCGGTCGATGCGGTGGGCTGCATCCCGGGCGACTGGGTGATCTGCGTCGGCAGCTCTGCCGCTCGCGAGGCAGCAGGCAGCAAGGACTTTCCGAGCGATCTCACCATCGTCGGCATCATCGATCACTGGCAGGAGCGCTGAAATGGAAATCATGCGCGTGGTGTCCGACCTGGTGGCAACGCGCCGTGTCGCGGGCTTGGCCAGCACTTCACTGCGCGTGCTGGCCGACGAGAAAGGCAAGTTGTCGGTGGCCGTCGATCCGGTCGGTGTGCCGCCAGGGAAATGGGTTTTTACCGCCGGAGGCTCGGCAGCGCGCTATGCCGCCGGCGATTACAGGGTTCTGACTGATCTGACGATTTGCGGAATTATCGATCAGTGGAATGCGGAGGCGTCCCTCCGCGAATGTGGCAAAGAAGTTTCATTAACGGTTTTTTAAGGAGAAGCATCATGGCAAGCGCAATGACGGGTATCGCCCTGGGAATGATTGAAACACGTGGTCTGGTCCCCGCCATCGAGGCGGCGGATGCGATGACCAAGGCAGCGGAAGTTCGTTTGATTGGTCGCCAGTTCGTTGGCGGCGGTTACGTGACGGTTCTGGTGCGCGGCGAGACCGGTGCGGTGAACGCAGCGGTACGTGCCGGCGCCGACGCCTGCGAACGCGTGGGCGACGGCCTGGTTGCCGCCCACATCATCGCCCGCGTGCACAGCGAAGTGGAGAACATTCTCCCGACCGCTGAAGCAGCTTGATTGTTTTGACAGTAATTACATTTTTCAAGGAGTGATCAAAATGGCTACAGGAATGACAGGTATTGCACTCGGCATGATCGAGACACGTGGTCTGGTTCCCGCCATCGAGGCGGCGGATGCGATGACCAAGGCAGCGGAAGTTCGCCTGATTGGCCGCCAGTTTGTTGGCGGCGGTTACGTGACGGTTCTGGTGCGCGGCGAGACCGGGGCGGTGACCGCAGCGGTACGTGCCGGCGCGGATGCCTGCGAACGCGTGGGCGACGGCCTGGTTGCCGCCCACATCATCGCTCGCGTGCATGGCGAAGTCGAAAACATCCTGCCCGCAGCTGCCGCAGCCTGATCGGGGTGTGTCATGGATGCGACTGTTGAAATCAAACGTGAGGTCATGGCGGGTGCGACGACAGGCATCGCACTCGGCATGATCGAGACGCGCGGTCTGGTTCCTGCGATCGAAGCGGCGGACGCGATGACCAAGGCAGCGGAAGTGCGGCTGATCGGTCGCCAGTTCGTCGGCGGCGGCTACGTCACCGTTCTCGTTCGCGGCGAGACCGGCGCGGTGAACGCAGCGGTGCGTGCCGGCGCCGACGCCTGCGAGCGCGTGGGCGACGGTCTGGTTGCCGCCCACATCATCGCTCGCGTGCATGGCGAGGTGGAGCACATTCTTCCCACCGAAGCCGAGTCCGGTGGTGGTGGGCTCGACGGCGAGGTGGTCTGCATCGCCCTCTAGGCGACGACAGGCAGTCTTCAGGGGGCAAGGGCATGGCGATGGACCCACGATTGATGGCGTATCTCAACCGGGCGCTGACACATGAAATGGCGGCGGTCCAGCAGTACATGGCGCAATCCAGGCTGTGCGAGTTGTGGGGCATGGCGGAGTACTGCGGCCATTTCCGGCAGGACGTGATCGAGGAACTCGGGCATGTGGAAAGCCTGATGGAAGCATTGCTCAAACTCGGCGTGACGCCGCATGCCACGCAACTGCCGCCGGTGCGTCTCGGCCGTTCGATGGAGGAAATGCTGGCGATCGACCGTGTACTGGAAGTCGAGGCGGTGAGGCTCTACGAGGAAGCGGCGGCGTATTGCACGCGGGTGCGGGATTCCGGTCACCATGCCTTGTTCACGAAAATCATGCACGACGAGTTGCAGCATCTGGGCGATCTGGACAGGATGATTGCCGCATTGGAAACGAAGGAGCGACGCTATGCATGAAGATGGCAACCCGGTTCCACATTGGCAGCGGCAGGATTTGCCGCCGATGCTGAGCCGCCGGTTCGAATTTGCGACCTATGCGGACACCCGGCGTTTTCTCGATGGCGTCGCCAAGGTTGCGGAAGAGGCCAACCATTATCCCAACCTGAGCTTTGGCAAGACTTATGTCAGCGTCACCATCGATGCCGACGGCAAGAAACTTGGACCCGAAACCATGGCGCTGGCGCAAAAGATCGATGCGTTGTTGCCTGAAGCGGGCTAGGCGGCCATGACCGCCTTGCGGATTGCCGTGGCGAACCAGAAAGGCGGGACGGGAAAGACCACGCTGTCGGTCAACCTGGCAGCCGGCTTTCACCGTCGCGGCCCAACTGTGCTGCTGGATGCGGATCCGCAAGGTTCGGCGGGCCACTGGGTACGGGTTGGCGGCGAGGAAAATGATCTGCCGCCGGTTCAAGGGCTTGATGCGGGCGGCGTGCGCGCAGGCATTCTGCAAGCCGGTAAGTTGAACCGCTACGTGCTGGTGGATTGTCCGCCGCATCTAAAGTCGGATGTTTTGCGCCAGGTGATGGGCGCGGTGGATTGGGTGTTGATCCCCATCCAGCCTTCGCCGCTGGATTTATGGGCGAGCGTCGACATGACGCAGGCGGTGCAGGGCGCACGGGTCGGCAATCCGCAGCTGCGGGCCTACATGGTTCTCAACCAGCTTGACGAGCGCAATGCCTTGTCACGGTCGATGCATCAGGCGCTGGCCGAATTCGAAGTGCCGGCGCTGGCAAATGGGTTGGCGCGCCGCGCCGCCTTTCGCAGTGCGGCGCTCGAAGGCGGCAGTGTTTACCGGATGGGTGGCCGCGGCGCACATGCGGTGCGGGATGTGGAAGCAATTATCAATGAGGTATTGAGCAAATGAACAAAGTATCCAGCAAGCTGGCTGCAGGGGTGCGTAAGGTGAAGATGCAGCAGAAACCGGCACCTCAGGCGTCAGAACCCGCCCAGGCCAAGGCAGTAAAACCGTTGGCGAAGGCTGCTCGCGGCGATCAGAGTGCTGCCCTGCATCCGGACCGCATCTGGCCGGATTAAGCGGTATTACCTGACCGGCACGGGAAGTTCAGGTTTGCGGTCCCAACGCCGGCATGGTGGCCGAGGTCTTGAGCAGAAAGTTCTTGAATGCCAATGCAGCCGGCGAGAGGCGTTTGTCGTCACGGTGGACGATGTACCAGTGACGCATGATGGGGAAGTCTTCGATGGCGAGTACAGCCAGCCGTTTGAGCGCCAGTTCCATTTCCAGCGTCTGCAGCGAAAGAATGCCCAGCCCCAGCCCGGCCTGCACGGCCTGCTTGATCGCCTCGTTGCTGCTCATTTCCATGCTGGAGCGGATTTCCTGGCCGCGTGCCGCAAAAAATCGTTCCATTGCGCCGCGGGTGCCGGAGCCGGCCTCGCGCACCAGGAAAGACTCGGAAGCCAGGCTTTTGACGGGAATGCGTTTTTTGCGAACCAGTGGATGATCGGGCGGTGCGATGACCACCAGCGGATTGTCCATGAAGCGGGTAGCTTCCATGCCCAGGCCGTCGGGCACCTGTCCCATGATGGCCAGATCGATCTGGTTGGCGGCCAGTTGACCCAGCACCAATTCGCGGTTGGACACGTCGAGGTGAATCGACACCTTGGGATGCCTGCTCCGGAAGCGGGCCAGGATGTCAGTGGCGACGGCATTGACCGTTGACGTGACGGCAATATTGAGCAGGCCGCGGTCCAGGCCGCGCAGTTGCTCCAGATTGGTCTGCAGGTCGCTCAACTGTGCGGCGATGCCCTGGCTGACGTGAAACACCTCGCGGCCGGCATCGGTGAGAAAGATTTTCTTTCCAACCTGTTCGGTCAGCGGCAACCCTACGATTTTTTCCAGACTGCTGACCTGCATGGAGACCGCCGGCTGGCTCAAATGCAACTCGGTAGCCGCCCGGGAAAAGGAAAGCTGGCGGGCAACGGCTTCAAACACCTTGAATTGGCGCAGGGTCAGGCGACGCATAATGTATAAGGTAATCGATAAGGTTATTATCATAATAATTGAATTTTTATTATATGAACCCCTGCGTATAGTCCGTCCCTGCCGCTTCAAGGGGTATTGGCTCCTGAGGCTTTGTTTATCTACCGCAGGAGTCATGCAATGGACCAATCCGCACGTTACGCCGACCTTAGCCTCAAGGAAGAAGACCTGATCAAGGGCGACAAGCACATCCTCGTCGCTTATCACATGCAGCCCGCCGCCGGCTACGGCTACCTGGAAGTGGCCGCACACATCGCCGCCGAATCCTCCACCGGCACCAACGTTGAAGTGTCCACCACCGACGACTTCACCAAGGGTGTCGACGCGCTGGTGTACTTCATCGACGAAGCCAAGGGCGTGATGAAAGTCGCCTACCCGAACGACCTGTTCGACCGCAATATGACCGACGGCCGTGCCATGCTGGTGTCGTTCCTGACCCTGGCAATCGGCAACAACCAGGGCATGGGCGACGTCAAACACCTGCAGATGCAGGATTTCTACGTGCCCTGGTCCATGCTGCGTCTGTTCGACGGCCCGGCCAAGGACATCACCGACCTGTGGGATATCCTCGGTCGTCCGCGCGTCGATGGCGGCTACATCGCCGGCACCATCATCAAACCCAAGCTGGGCCTGCGTCCCGAGCCGTTTGCCAAGGCGGCCTACCAGTTCTGGCTGGGCGGCGACTTCATCAAGAACGACGAACCCCAGGGCAATCAGGTGTTCTGCCCGAGCAAAAAGGTCATCCCGCTGGTGTACGACGCAATGAAGCGCGCCATGGACGAAACCGGCCAGGCCAAACTGTTCTCCGCCAACATCACCGCTGACGACCATTACGAAATGCTGGCCCGCGCCGACTTCATCCTCGAAGCCTTCGGCCCGGACGCCAACAAGGTTGCGTTCCTGGTTGACGGCTACGTCGGCGGCCCCGGCATGATCACCACCGCCCGTCGCCAGTACCCGCAACAGTACCTGCACTATCACCGTGCCGGCCACGGCGCCATCACCTCGCCTTCCGCAGTGCGTGGTTACACCGCGTTCGTGCTGGCCAAGATGTCGCGTCTGCAAGGGGCTTCCGGCATCCACGTCGGCACCATGGGCTACGGCAAGATGGAAGGCGGCCGTGACGACCGCAACATCGCCTACATGATCGAGCGCGATTCGGCTGATGGCCCTTACTACCATCAGGAATGGCACGGCATGAAGCCGACCACCCCGATCATCTCCGGCGGCATGAACGCACTGCGCCTGCCAGGTTTCTTCGAGAACCTCGGTCACGGCAACGTGATCAACACCTCCGGTGGCGGCTCCTATGGCCACATCGACAGCCCGGCGGCCGGCGCGATCTCCCTGCGTCAGTCCTACGAGTGCTGGAAGGCTGGCGCCGACCCGATCGAATTCGCGAAAGAGCACAAGGAATTCGCGCGTGCCTTCGAGTCCTTCCCGGGCGACGCCGACAAGATTTTCCCCGGCTGGCGCGAAAAGCTGGGCGTGCACAAGTAAGTCGAGTGCATGCAGTGAATCAGTAAGAAACGCCCCCGCATCTGGGGGCGTTTTGTTTCCGGAATGGCCACCCTCGTTGCAACGGGGGAGAAAAATGGAGCACACAATGAGCGCCGACAAAGAGCAGTACAAGGTTCACCAGGAACCCTATTACGAAGCCCAGGGCAAGGAAGTGGCGTTGTACGAGGCCGCCTACCGCAACCGCCTGCCGGTGATGGTGAAGGGCCCCACCGGCTGCGGTAAATCGCGCTTCGTCGAGTACATGGCGTGGAAGCTCAACAAGCCGCTGATCACCGTGGCCTGCAACGAGGACATGACCGCGAGCGACCTGGTGGGACGCTATTTACTGGAAGCCAACGGCACCCGCTGGCTCGACGGCCCGCTCACCACCGCCGCGCGCATCGGCGCCATCTGCTACCTGGATGAAATCGTCGAGGCGCGCCAGGACACTACCGTGGTGATCCACCCGCTGACCGACCACCGCCGCACCCTGCCGCTGGACAAGAAGGGCGAACTGATCCAGGCGCATCCCGATTTCCAGCTGGTGATTTCCTACAATCCCGGCTACCAGTCGCTGATGAAGGATCTCAAGCAGTCGACCAAGCAGCGTTTCACCGCCTTCGATTTCGATTATCTGGGGGCCGGACTGGAAACCACCATCCTGGCCAAGGACACCGGTCTCGATGAAGCCGCCGCCGGAAAGCTGGTGAAGATCGCGCACACCGCCCGCAACCTGAAAGGCCATGGCCTGGATGAGGGGATTTCCACCCGCCTGCTGGTATATGCCGCCACCTTGATCAAGGATGGCGTGGATCCGCTGGATGCCTGCCGCATGGCGCTGGTGCGGCCCATCACCGATGACGCCGACATTCGCGAGACGCTGGATCACGCCATCGATGCCACGTTTGCCTGATGAGCCCCCTTTCCCGCAGACGGAAGAGGAACGAGAAGCGGCCATGACCGGAACCGAATACCAGCACCCGCTGATGAAGGCCTATTGGGCCCAGCTCGACACCGGCTTCAAGCCGATCGCAGACGTGTTCGAGGACGTCATGGCGGAGGCCTTGGCCATCCTCACGCGTGAGGGGCTGGACGCCTATCTGGAAGCCGCGCGGGTCATCGGCAAGCTGGGACGCGGCGTCGAACCGATGCTGGCGTTCATGGAAGAATGGCCGACCACCGCCAGGGCCCTGGGTGAATCCGCCCTGCCCGAGGTGATGGCCCTGATCCAGCGCATGCAGAAATCGCCCAACGGCAAGGCCATCACGCCTTTCCTGCAAACCCTGGCGCCGGTCGCACGCAAGCTGCACTCGCAGGAGCGGATGGGCCGTTATCTGGACATTGCCCTGGATTTGATGGAGCGCACCACCGGTTCCATCCACGGCCACCACACCACCTTTCCCAGCCCCGGTCTGCCCGATTTCTTTGATCAGGCACCGTTCCTGCTGGGTCAACTCAGCGTGGCCGGTCTCCGCAACTGGGTGGAATACGGCATCCGCAACTATCGCACCCATCCGGAGCGGCAGCGCGACTACTTCAGCCTGCAATCCGCCGACAGCCGCGCCATCCTGCAACGCGAGCGACATGGCACCCTGTTCATGGACGTCGAGCGCAAGCTCGACCTGTACCTGCGCGGTCTGTGGCAGGAAGCGGAACAACTGGTGCCTTATTCCACCGCCTTCGACGAATTGCGCAAGCCGGTGCCGTATTACGACAAGCTCGGCATGCGCATTCCTGACGTGTACGACGATGCCGGCACGATCAGCGGTCTCGACCGCTACCGCGTCACACTCGCCCACATGGTCGGCCACCGGCGCTGGACCGAGGCCCAGATCGCCGACAACTGGAGCCCGTTCCAGCGCATGGCGGTGGAATTTTTCGAGGATTGCCGGATTGAAATCCTGTTGTGCCGCGAATATCCCGGCCTCAGGCGCATCTTCCTGGCGCTGCATCCGAAGCCGGTCGAAGGTGCCTGTGACGAGGAAACCACCTCCTGTCTGCGCCACCGCATGGCCATGCTGTCGCGTGCCCTGCTCGACCCCGATCATGGGTACGGCGATGCCGTTCTGCTCGACTACGTGCGGCGTTTTCACGCCTTGATGGCGCCAGACGAATCAGGGCAGCGCGAATCCAGCACCGCGGAAATCGCTGAACTGGCCTTGAGCTACGTTGCCAGGACCCGTCGCCAGAGCGACCAGCTCGCCAGGATTCATTTCGCCGATACGGTGATCGACTACCGCGACGACAACCGCCAGATGTGGAAATTCATCGAGGAAGGCGACGAGGAAGAAGCCTTTGATGCCAAGCGCAAGATCGAGCCGGGCGAGGAGCTGAAGGGCCTGCCGCCGCGCCACTATCCGGAATGGGATTACCACAGCCAGACCTATCGCCCGGACTGGGCCAGCGTGTATGAGGCGCTGCATCCGCAAGGCAATGCCGCCGACATCGACAGGCTGCTGCTGAAACATGGCGCGCTCGCCAAGCGCCTGAAGCGCATGCTCGACCTGCTGAAACCGCAGGACAAGGTGCGTATCCGCTATCAGGAAGAAGGCAGCGAACTCGACCTCGACGTCGCGTTGCGCTCCCTGATCGACTTCAAGGGCGGCGCCACGCCTGACCCGCGCATCAACATGAGCCACCGCACCAACGGCCGCGATATTTCGGTGATGCTGCTGCTCGACCTGTCGGAGTCGCTCAACGAGAAGGCGGCCGGCAGCGACCAGACCATCCTCGAACTCAGCCAGGAAGCGGTCTCGCTGCTGGCCTGGGCGGTCGAGCAACTGGGTGACCCGTTTGCCATCGCCGGTTTCCATTCCAATACCCGCCACGACGTGCGCTATCTGCACATCAAGGGCTACAGCGAGCGCTGGGGTGACGACGCCAAGGCCCGCCTGGCCGCCATGCAGGCCGGTTATTCCACCCGCATGGGTGCGGCCATGCGCCATGCGGCCCACTACCTGGAGGCGCGCCCGGCCGACAAGAAGCTCATGCTCATCCTCACCGACGGCCAGCCCTCGGACATCGACAGCAACGATGAACAGCTGCTGATCGAAGATACCC
The DNA here is from genome assembly GCA_024710445.1 of Thiobacillus sp. Classification (GTDB taxonomy): domain Bacteria; phylum Pseudomonadota; class Gammaproteobacteria; order Burkholderiales; family Thiobacillaceae; genus Thiobacillus. The sequence goes on along the minus strand of JANJUT010000134.1, from coordinate 5,959 downwards.
GCCAGGCGGTCAAGGAACTCGACCGTAACGGCATCTTCACCTATTGCATCAGTCTCGACCCGAAGGCCGACGAATACGTCAGCACCATCTTCGGCCGGCAGTACACGGTGATCGACAACATCCAGCGCCTGCCGGAGAAGCTGCCAGAGCTCTTTATGGCGTTGACGAAGTAACAGGCGAGGTCGGGGGCGACTCCTCGCGTCCGAGCAAATAGTCGAGAAACGCCCGCGCCACCACCGAGAGTTGGCGGCCTGCAGGATAGACGGCGTACCAGTGTCGCAGGATAGGAAAGCCTTCGACGTCGAGCACGGCAAACTGGTCGGGCTGATTCAGCGTGAGGGCATGGCGGGACAGGGCGGAGATGCCGAGGCCGGCGAGAATGGCCTGCTTGATCGCCTCGTTGCTGCCCAGTTCCAGGCGCGGGTGGATCGTGATGCCGTTTTCGGCAAAACGGCGCTCGATGGCGATGCGGGTACCAGAACCCCGTTCGCGCATCAGCCATGGCTCCCTGGCAAGACGCTCCAGGTTGATATTCTTTTTGTGCGCCAGCGGGTGATCCGGCGCGGCCAGCACGATGATGGGGTTGTCCATGATGGGGGTGGCGATGACGTCGATGTCTTCTGGCGGCTGCCCAAGAAAATAGAGGTCGTCGAGGTTGTCGGCGATGCTGGCCAGCACCTGTTCCTTGTTGGTGACGCGCAGGCTGACGTCGATGCCGGGATACAGCTTGACGAATTCACCCAGGAGGCGCGGGGCGAAGTAGGAGGCGGTGGTGATCGCCATCAGGCTGAGTTTGCCCTGCTTGAGTCCACGCCGCTCGTCCACCGACATGGTGTAGCGGTCGAGAATGCTGAAGATTTCGCGGGTCGCCTGGGCCAGTTCCCGTCCGTCCGGGGTCAGGTGGATTTTTTTGCCGACCTGTTCCACCAGCGGCACGCCTATCATGTCCGCCAGCTTTTTCATCTGCATGGAGACCGTGGGCTGGGTGAGGAAAAGTTCCTCGGAAGCCCGCGTAAAGCTGCCCAGGCGGGCGATGGCTTCGAAAATTTCCAGCTGGCGGAAGGTGGTGTGATGGCGCATGGTTATGCTCCGAAACGGGGTGAAATGATGTATGTGTATAGATAATAATCTATCTTTCTAATAGAAAGAATCGACTGTTATTGATGATTCGACTCCTGCAAGATGCATCCCATCGTGTCAGGCCGCTGGGGCGCTACACGGAAACCCACCCCTTTCTGTAGGAGGAAATCATGGCTGTTAAAACCTATAACGCCGGTGTGAAAGAGTACCGCCAGACTTACTGGACACCGGAATACACCCCGCTGGATACTGACCTGCTGGCCTGCTTCAAAATCACCCCGCAAGCGGGTGTGCCGCGTGAAGAAGTTGCTGCAGCCGTGGCCGCCGAATCGTCGACCGGTACCTGGACCACGGTGTGGACCGACCTGCTGACCGACCTCGACTACTACAAGGGCCGTGCCTACCGCATTGAAGACGTGCCGGGCGACGACACCTGCTTCTACGCATTCGTGGCTTACCCGATCGACCTGTTCGAAGAAGGTTCCGTCGTCAACGTGCTGACCTCGCTGGTCGGTAACGTGTTCGGCTTCAAGGCGCTGCGCGCCCTGCGCCTGGAAGATATCCGCTTCCCGATCGCCTACGTGAAAACCTGTGGCGGCCCGCCCGCCGGCATCCAGGTCGAACGTGACCGCATGAACAAGTACGGCCGTCCGCTGCTGGGCTGCACCATCAAGCCGAAACTGGGTCTGTCCGCCAAGAACTACGGCCGTGCCGTGTACGAATGTCTGCGCGGCGGTCTGGACTTCACCAAGGACGACGAGAACGTCAATAGCCAGCCATTCATGCGTTGGCGCGACCGTTTCCAGTTCGTGCACGAAGCCACGCTGAAGGCCGAACGTGAGACCGGTGAGCGCAAGGGCCACTACCTGAACGTGACCGCGCCGACCCCGGAAGAGATGTACAAGCGTGCCGAGTTCGCCAAGGAAATTGGCGCACCGATCATCATGCACGACTACCTGACCGGCGGTCTGACCGCTAATACCGGTCTGGCCAACTGGTGTCGCGACAACGGCATGCTGCTGCACATTCACCGTGCCATGCACGCCGTTCTCGACCGCAACCCCCACCACGGTATCCACTTCCGTGTGCTGACCAAGGTGCTGCGTCTGTCGGGTGGTGACCACCTGCACTCCGGTACCGTCGTCGGCAAGCTGGAAGGCGACCGCGAAGCAACCCTGGGCTGGATCGACACCATGCGTGACGAGTTCATTCCGGAAGACCGTTCGCGCGGCCTGTTCTTCGATCAGGACTGGGGCTCCATGCCAGGCGTGATCCCGGTTGCATCCGGTGGTATTCACGTGTGGCACATGCCCGCACTGGTGAACATCTTCGGTGATGATTCCGTGCTGCAGTTTGGTGGCGGCACGCTCGGCCACCCCTGGGGCAACGCTGCTGGCGCCGCCGCCAACCGCGTCGCACTGGAAGCCTGTGTGGAAGCACGCAACCAGGGTCGTGAGCTGGAGAAGGAAGGCAAGGACATTCTGACCACCGCCGCCGCTCACAGTCCCGAACTGAAGATCGCCATGGAAACATGGAAAGAGATCAAGTTCGAGTTCGACACCGTCGACAAGCTGGACGTTGCCCACAAGTAAATTGCATTGATCGCACGGTTATCCCGGACTTCACTCAGGTGAAGTCCGGGGGCCAGAGCCCAATCTGAAAGGAAATAAAATGTCTGAAGTGATGGATTACAAAAGCCGCGTGAGCGATCCCGCCAGCCGCAAATTCGAAACCTTCTCCTATCTGCCCGCGATGGATGCAGCCAATATCCGCAAGCAGGTCGAGTATCTGGTGAAGAAAGGCTGGAACCCGGCCATCGAGCACACCGAACCCGAGTACCTGATGGATTCATACTGGTACATGTGGAAGCTGCCAATGTTTGGCGAAACCGATGTGAATGTGGTGCTGGCTGAAGCCGAGGCCTGCCACAAGGCCAACCCCAACAACCATGTTCGACTGATTGGTTATAACAACTTCAATCAGTCGCAGGGCGCTGCCATGGTGATTTTCCGCGGCAAGACTGTTTAAGCAGCGGACAGGCTGTCGTACCAAGCCCCCGCTGCCCGGGTCCGAACGCCTCTTTGAAGGCGCCGGCCCGGCGGTTGGGGGCTTTTTTTGTCTGTCGTAAATCCCCAGGCTGCACTGAGCGTTGCCTGCGTATTTACGATCCCTTTTCAGGAGCCGTCATGAGCAATATCGTCGATCAATATCGCATCACCCAAGAACCCTATTACCGTCCCGTTGCTGACGAAGTCGAGCTGTATGAGGCAGCTTACTCCGTGCGCATGCCGATGATGCTCAAGGGTCCCACTGGTTGTGGCAAGACGCGTTTCGTCGAATACATGGCGCACAGGCTGAACAAGCCGCTGATCACGGTGGCGTGTAACGAAGACATGACTGCCTCCGATCTGGTCGGTCGTTTCCTGCTGTCCGCAGCGGGCACCGAATGGCAGGATGGTCCGCTGGCGATCGGTGCCCGTCATGGCGCCATCGTGTATCTGGACGAAGTCGTCGAAGCGCGTCAGGACACCACCGTGGTGATCCATCCGCTGACCGACAACCGTCGTGTGCTGCCACTGGAGAAGAAGGGTGAACTGGTCAACGCGCATCCCGATTTCCAGATTGTGATTTCCTACAACCCCGGCTATCAGAGCCTGATGAAGGATCTCAAGCAGTCAACCAAGCAGCGTTTTGGCGGCCTTGATTTTACTTATCCCGACCACGCAATCGAGACCGAGATCGTCACCCATGAATCCGGTGTGTCTGCCGAAGTGGCGGGCAAGCTGGTGTCGATTGCCGAGCGTTCGCGCAACCTCAAGGGACATGGTCTGGACGAAGGTCTGTCCACCCGTATGCTGATTTACGCAGGCTCGCTGATTGCCAAGGGCGTCAATCCCATGGCCGCCTGCCGCGTGGCGCTGGTGCGTCCGATCACCGACGATCCGGATATGCGCGACGCGCTGGATGCTGCGGTATCCACGTTCTTCTGAACGATGCTGGATGGGCTTTTGTCCGTCGGGTGGCACGGTGGCGGAGGTATTCCGCCCACCCTATGATCTGAGGTGAAACATGTCGATCAAACTCGAAGACTACGCAGAACTGCTGGAAGACCTGTCGGAGCATAGCCAGGAGGCGCTCAAGGCCAACTGGCACGACGCGACCAAGGTGTTCTCCCCGCGCGGACTGGATACCTATCTCAAAGGCGTGGCCGCTATCCGTGGACTCGGCAAGGGCGATTCGCTGGTCGAGGTATGGATTACCGATGCGCCGCAGGTGGCCAAGGAGGTCGGCGAGGACGTGATGGGCGACCTCGTTACGGCCGCGCTTTCGCTCGCATCCAGAACCTCGGGCTCGGTGATCGAGCTGCTGCTGGCAACGTCTCCGACTGCGGCCAACCGGCTCGGCGACGCGCAGCTTTTCCTTAATTTCCTGCAATTCATCAACACCCTGATTGCGCAGGCACCGCGCGGCGTGCGGCCCATGCTGGACAATCTGGAGGTGCTGTTCAAGCAGCTGACCCTGGGCGGCCTGCGGCGCTGGGCGCTGTGGGGCGCGCACGCGCACCGCACCAATTACGAGGAGCAGATTCGCTACTTCAGTCTGGAATCGAAAGACTCAATCGCGATGCTGCAGAAGGAGCGCAAGGGCACGTTGCTGGTGGATGTGCAGCGGCGCATCAACATGTATCTGCGGGCCCTGTGGGCGCGCGATTTTTTCATGCGTCCGACTTCTGGCGATTTCGAATCGCGCGAAGGCCACAAGCCTTACATCGAAGACTATCTGCTGCATCTGCCGGATGCCTTCGACGATTTCACGATTGAAGGCCATGAGCCCGTCTCGGGCCTGGAGCTTTACCGTGCCACCGCCGCGCATTGCGCCGCGCATATGGTCGAAACCCGCCAGCCGATTTCCGCCGAAGCGCTCAATCCGATGCAGATGGCGATGATTTCCGTGATTGAAGATGCGCGTGTCGAGGCGCTGACGATCCGCCGTTTTCCGGGAATGAAACAGTTGTGGTGCAAACTGCATACTGCCACGCCCGGGATGAACGCCACCATGGGCGATTACCTCAATCGCCTGGCGCGCGCGCTGCTGGATGACAGCTACGTGGACAACGATCCGTGGATTGCAGAAGGCCGTGCGCTGTTTGCCGATGCCGCACAGGACAAGCAAATCAACAGGCTCGACAACAACCACACTTCATGGGAAATCGGCGTGCAACTCGCGCACAGCTTTGCCCAGAAGCGTATCCCGTTCAATCCGCGCACCGATCTTCTCGATGCGCCCTATCGGGATGACAACCGCTACTTCTGGGAATTCGAGGAATTCGATTTCAACAAGGCCGCCGGAGCGGGCTATGAATCCATCAAGCAGGTGCGCAAGTATGTGAACGTGATGGAAATGGCCAATGAAGTCGAGGTCGAAGGCGCAGGCGACGATGCCGAGGAAATCTGGGTGCTGCCCACCGAGCTTTACCCCTACGAGAACATCGGCGACGTGAGCAACGGCAAGAGCTGGAACGAACTGGAAGGCAAGGAGCCGTTATCCGATCCTTTCCACTATTCCGAGTGGGATTACCAGATCCAACTGGAACGCCCGGCCTGGGCCACGGTGCAGGAAAAGCGCGCCAAGTCCGGCGACCTGCAGATCATCGACGGGATCACCGCCAAATACAAACGCGAAATCCATCGCATGAAGTTCCTGCTCGATGCCATGCAACCGCAGGGCGTGCAGCGCATCAGGAAACTGGAGGACGGTGACGAGATCGACATCAACGCCGCGATCGCCAGCTTCACCGACATCCGCCTCGGCAACCAGCCCGACCCGCGCCTCAAGATTCGCACGGTGCGAAATAAGCGCGACTTCTCGATCCTGGTGA
>JANJUT010000182.1 GCA_024710445.1 Thiobacillus sp. | reverse complement strand
TCTGGCCGATCTGATGGCGGGCACGCCGCCCGCTGTCGATCCCACGCCCTATTGCTGGCAAGCCGCGCTCGAACGCCGATGGACCGATGCGCTTTAGGCCAGGTCCTCGGCGCGTCATGACAAGATGGTTTACACTTTGCGCCACTCAAGCCACGCCGCTTCCGTCATGCTCCACGCGCTTCTGTCACACACTGAAACAAATTCCGGATTCATGCCGGGCCGAAGGTTTGACGTCCGGGTGGCGATGAAAGGCAACACGCGCGAGGCCTCGGGGCTGCCCGTTGTCTGAATCGGGCAAGATGGGGCCGCCGCGGGTTGTCTGGATCGTCAGCGACGGCAAGCCGGGACACCTGAACCAGTCGCTGGGATTGGCCGAGGCGCTCGCCCGCGTCACTACCGCCGGGGTTCATACCCTTCCCGCCCTGCCGGCCTGGCGCGCCTGGCTGGCGTTGCTGCTGAAACGCCTGCCCGGCCTGCCTCTGCCCCCGCCCGACCTGATTGTGGGAACGGGACACGCCACCCACCTGACGCTGCTGGCGGCCCGCCGTGCACGCGGCGGGCGTGCAGTGGTGCTGATGAAACCGAGCCTGCCGCGCCGGTGGTTCGATCTGTGCATTGTTCCCCGGCACGATGGCATCGCCGCCGATACCCATACCCTGGTGACCGAAGGCGCGCTGAACCGCATCCGTCCCACCACCGCCCCCGATACGCAACAAGGCTTGCTGCTGATCGGTGGCCTCTCGCCGCATTTCGGGTGGGACGGCGACGCGATCCAGCTCCAGATCAGGAGCCTCCTCACACGCACGCCCGGCATGCACTGGACGCTCACCACCTCGCGCCGCACGCCAGCCGAATTCCTGGCCGAATTGCCGCCGTTTCCCAACCTGACCGTTGTCTCCCACACGGCCACGCCGCTCGACTGGCTGCCCTCGCACCTGGCTCGATGCGGCATCGTGTGGGTCACGCCCGACAGCGCCTCGATGGTGTTCGAGGCCCTGTCCGCGGGCGCCGATGTCGGCGTGTTCGACCTGCCGGTCAAGCCGAAAAGCCGCGTCGGCCGGTCGATCGCGCAACTTGCCGATTCCCGGCGCATCACCCGCTTCGTGACGTGGTGCGCGAGCGGCACGCTCCACCCCAACCTGCACCCGCTGGCCGAAGCCGACCGCTGTGCCAAATGGATTCTTGAATGGCTGAAGAACAAGAAAAGAACAGACTGACCGTCCTGCAACTATTGCCGGCGCTTGAGTCCGGCGGCGTGGAGCGCGGCACGCTCGAAATCGCCCGAGCGCTGGTCGAACAGGGCCATCGGGCACTGGTCATGTCGGCCGGCGGACGGCTGGTCGCGCCGCTGACCGAAAGCGGTGCCGAGCATTTTGCCTGGCCAATCGGCCACAAGTCATTCAAGACGTTGCGGCTTGTCGGCAAGCTGCGGAAATTCCTGCTGGAACAGAACGTGGACATCGTCCACGCGCGCTCGCGGGTGCCCGCCTGGATCGCCTGGCTGGCCTGGCGCGGCATGAGCCCGACCACGCGCCCGCGCTTCGTCACCACGGTGCACGGGCTGTACGGGGTCAACCGCTACAGCCGCATCATGACGCAGGGCGAGCGGGTTATCGCAGTATCGAACACCGTGCGCGATTACATCCTGCACGAATATCCCGACACACTGTCGTGGCGCATCCAGGTCATCCATCGCGGCGTCGACGGCAAAGCCTATCCGCACGGCTGGAAACCAGACCCTGCCTGGCAGCAGGCATTTTTTGCGCAGTTTCCGAACGCGGCAGGCAAGCTGTTGCTTACCCTGCCCGGCCGCATCACCCGGCTCAAGGGACATGAATGCTTCATTGAGCTGATTGCGCGGATGAAACGGCGCGGCCTGCCCGTGCACGGCCTGATCGTCGGCGGCGCATCGGCCTCCAAGCAGCGCTATCTGCAGAAGCTGCGCTACCGCGTGCGCAGCATGGGGCTGGAAGCCGACATCAGCCTGACCGGCCAACGTGACGACCTGAAGAACATCCTGGCGATTTCCAGCCTGGTGCTGTCGCTCTCCACCCAGCCCGAGTCGTTCGGACGCACCACGCTGGAGGCGCTGCGGCTGGGCGTGCCCACGGCCGGTTACGACCACGGCGGCGTCGGCGAAATCCTGCGCGTCATCTACCCCGCCGGCCTGCTTCCGCTCGACCGCATCGACGAAGCCTGCCAGCGACTCGTCCAGTTGCTGCAGGACCCCGAGCCGGTTCCGGCCGGCGACTTCTTCCCGCTGCGGGCCATGCTGGACCAGACCCTGGCCTTGTACGAGCAACTGGCGCGCACCCCGCGCCGCTAGGGATTCAAGAATCAAGTTGCAGGGTACGCGCAAGCAGCGGCCGACTACCCACGCGCCACTTGAATCTTGTAACTTGAATCTTGCAACTACCAGTCAGGAACGGCCGCTGAGCGCGCCGGGCAGGTGCCGCAGCCGCCCGCGCAGCTTGCCGTACAGGTCACGCAACGCCACCGCCGGGCTCGACAGCCGCATGGCGCGGCGCGACAGCATCAGCGCACCCGGCTCGACCTGCGCATCGGCCCGGTGCAAACGCGCGATTTCGCGCGCCACCACGGCAAACAGATTGTATTCAAACATCACGCGCCGCCGCGCCTCGAGCAGCGCGGGCAGGCGTTTCTCGTATTCGTTGCCGGCAATGGCGGCACGGATGATTCCGAGCGCGCTTTCCGGGTCGCGGATGTCGATGCGGATGAAGCTGTCGGCCGGGAAATAGTCTTCTGCGTTCGGGCAGCCGTAATAGAACGGCAGCGATAGCCCGAGGAAGGGATCAGCCAGCTTCTCGGTCCAGTGATGTTCGCCGATGAAGTTCTCGATCGCGACGTGGTAGCGATAGTCGCGCAGGCAATCGGCCTTGTCGTCGAGCGGGCGCACGGTCTGGCGGCCGAAGGTCTCGAGCTCGGGCATGTGCTCGACCAGCCAGCGCATGAAGCGAGCGCGGTGATGGTGCAGCGTGTGGCGCATCGCCTTGGGCGAATACACCATCGACACGTCGCGGCTTTTTTCCGACGGCGGCTCGTCGAGCATACGGTCGAACGGCAGGATGTCGCGGCTCCCCATCCCGTAGAACCAGTGCAGCGCCGGCTGCGAGAAGATGCGCTGCGGATGCGGCAGCGCCCACCCGGGCTGGCTCGTCAGCACCGCACCGAACTGGCGGGTATAGCTGTCGCCGTAGATCTTCACCGACGACGGCTCGCTGGTCACCAGCAGAGTATGCGCACGCGGACAGGCAAGTTCCTCGCGTGTGGTCTTCTTCGGTTCGCCTGAGCGCTCCGGCAGGTCGTCGTATACCAGCAGCCAATCGTAGTCACGCGCGTCGCGCTCGAAGGTGAATTCGCAGTTCCCCCACACCGGCTCGTTGTGCGGGAACTGGTGTATCCAGATCGCAGCCGGCAGGCTGCTGAGCACCTTGACGCGCAGGCGGGGGGAATCCATCTCGCTCATCAGAAGCTGCGCAGGCCGCCGGGCCAGTCGTTCCCTGCCTGGAGTTCGCCCGACGCGAGCGCAGGAAACTGCGCCGCCACCCATTCCGGCGTGATCGCCTTCATGCAGGCCTGGGTGTCGGGGTTGGCGCAGACCTTGGCATAACAGTTACGGCACGGCAATTGCGCCTGCACCGCAATGGCCGTGCTGCCGATGGGCTTGACCCGGCGCGGGTCGGTGGGCCCGCACAGCACCAGCAGCGGGCGTCCGGCGGTCGACGCAAAATGCGCGGTGCCTGTGTCGTTGCCGATGATCGCCGCTGCACCCGCGCACAGCGGCGCGATGTCGAGCAGCTGCAACGCCCCGTTGAGGTTCACC
>JANJUT010000172.1 GCA_024710445.1 Thiobacillus sp. | reverse complement strand
AGCCGTTGTTCCAGACCCTGCAACTGGATCCGCGCGATGCTGGCAATGTGCTTCTCGTCCAGCGCGTGGAACACGACGACTTCGTCGATGCGGTTGATGAACTCGGGGCGGAAGTAGGATTTCACTTCGGCCAGTACGGCGAGCTTGACCACCTGGTAGTCGTCGCCTTCCATCTGCTGGATCATCTGGCTGCCCAGGTTGGAGGTCATCACGATCACGGTGTTGCGGAAGTCGACGGTGCGGCCCTGGCCATCGGTCAGGCGGCCGTCATCCAGCACCTGCAGCAGCACGTTGAAGACATCCGGATGCGCTTTTTCCACCTCATCCATGAGGATGACGGAGTAGGGCTTGCGGCGCACGGCTTCGGTCAGGTAGCCGCCTTCCTCATAACCCACATAACCGGGTGGCGCGCCGATCAGGCGTGCCACGGAATGCTTCTCCATGAATTCGCTCATGTCGATGCGGACCATGTGGTCGGCGGAATCGAACAGGTATTCAGCCAGGGTTTTGCACAGTTCGGTCTTGCCGACGCCGGTATGGCCAAGGAACAGGAAGGAGCCGAGCGGCCGGTTGGGGTCGCTCAAACCCGCGCGTGAACGGCGGATCGCATCCGAGACCACGCTCACGGCCTCGTCCTGCCCGACCACACGGCTGTGCAGCTTCTCTTCCATGTGCAGCAGCTTGTCGCGCTCGCCCTGCAGCATCTTGGAAACGGGAATGCCGGTGGCGCGCGAGATCACTTCGGCGATTTCCTCGGCGCCCACTTCGGTACGCAACAGCTTGAAAGTCGACTTGGTGTCGGCGGTTTCGGCATGCTTCAGCTGCGCTTCCAGCTGCGGCAACTTGCCGTATTGAATCTCGGCCACCTTGTCGAGCTTGCCCTGGCGCTGCAGCTCGACCATCTCGCCGCGCAGCCTGTCGATTTCTTCCTTGATGTGGGCGCTGCCCTGCACCTGGGCCTTTTCGGATTTCCAGACTTCTTCGAGGTCGGCGTATTCGCGGCCGAGTTTCTCGATCTCGTCTTCCAGCAGACCCAGGCGCTTTTTCGAGGCCTCGTCGGTTTCGCGCTTGACCGCTTCGCGTTCGATCTTGAGCTGGATGATGCGGCGGTCGAGCTTGTCCATCACCTCGGGCTTGGAATCGATTTCCATCTTGATGCGCGCGGCGGCTTCGTCGATCAGGTCGATCGCCTTGTCGGGCAGGAAGCGGTCGGTGATGTAGCGGTGGCTCAACTCGGCTGCGGCGACGATCGCCGGGTCGGTGATGTCGACGCCGTGGTGCAGTTCGTAGCGCTCCTGCAGGCCGCGCAGGATGGCGATGGTCGATTCGACACTGGGTTCGTCGACCAGCACTTTCTGGAAGCGGCGCTCCAGCGCGGCATCCTTTTCGATGTGCTTGCGGTATTCATCGAGCGTGGTCGCGCCGATCAGGTGCAGTTCGCCACGCGCCAGTGCCGGCTTCAACATGTTGCCGGCATCCATCGCGCCTTCGGCCTTGCCGGCGCCGACGAGGGTATGCAATTCGTCGAGGAAGACGATGTAGCGGCCCGGATCCATCGCCAGTTCCTTCAACACGGCTTTCAGGCGTTCCTCGAATTCGCCACGGTATTTGGCACCGGCCAGCAGGGCGGCCAGATCGAGCACCAGCACCTTCTTGCCCTTGAGCGTCTCGGGCACTTCATCGTTGATGATGCGCTGCGCCAGTCCCTCAACAATTGCCGTTTTCCCGACGCCCGGCTCGCCGATCAGCACCGGGTTGTTCTTGGTGCGGCGCTGCAGGATCTGGATCGAGCGGCGGATATCGTCGTCGCGGCCGATCACCGGGTCGAGCTTGCCGTCGCGCGCACGCTCGGTGAGATCCAGCGTGTATTTGGCGAGCGCCTCACGCTGGCCTTCGGCCTCCTGCGACTGCACGTTTTCGCCACCACGCACCGACTGGATAGCCTGTTCCAGCGCGGCTTTCTGCGCGCCGTGCTGCTTCAGCAGGCGCCCGGTTTCGCCCTTGTCGTCGAGCGCGGCCAGCAGATACAGTTCGGATGCGATGTAGGCATCGTTGCGCTTCATCGCTTCCTTGTCGGTCAGGTTCAGCAGGTTGTTGAGGTCGCGCGAAATGGCGACCTCGCCGCCCTGCCCTTCCACCTTGGGCAGACGGGTCAAGGACTGGGTCAATGCCGCCTTCAGCGCAGGCACCTGCACACCGGCGCGCGACAGGATCGACGCAGCGCCGCCGCCCTCCTGGTTCAGCAGGGCCAGCAACAGGTGCTGCGGTTCAATGTAGGCATGGTCGCCGCCGACGGCCAGGCTTTGCGCATCGGAGAATGCCTGTTGAAACTGGGTGGTGAGCTTGTCAAATCGCATATTGAGGCCTCGTGCTTAAGGTATATTCGTTGACATCCAAGTAGTGGCATTTCAGCCGATTTCAACCCGTCATGTCTTAATTTAGCCCTCCATGTCCGAATTGATAGCCACCACCGTCGAACTCGATGTCGCCCGCGCGCTGAGTGAAGATTTAGGCTTCCCTCTCCCCAACCCTCTCCCGCAAGCGGGAGAGGGTGCAATGGCTGGGCCCAAGGCGATTAACGACCTCACCGCCCGGCTGATACCCGCCACGCAATCCGCCCATGCCCGCGTCATCACCCGCGAAACTGCTGTCATCGCGGGACGTCCCTGGTTCGATGCCTGCTTCCGGGCGCTTGACCTGGGCTGCACCCTCGACTGGCAGGTCAAGGAAGGCGATACCGTCGAGGCCGGCAGCGTGCTGGTCGAAATCGCGGGCAATGCCCGCGCGCTGCTGACCGCCGAACGTCCGGCGCTGAATTTTCTGCAAACCCTGTCGGCCGTGGCGACGGCCACCCGGCCGTATGTCGAGGCGGTGCGCGGCACCCGCGCCGCCATCCTCGACACCCGCAAGACCCTGCCCGGCCTGCGCATCGCCGAGAAATACGCGGTGCGGGTAGGCGGCGGACAAAACCAGCGCGTGGGGCTATACGACGGCATCCTGATCAAGGAAAACCATATCGCCGCAGCGGGCGGCATTGCGCAGGTGCTGGCGGCGGCACATGCGCTGGCCGACGGCAAGGTCAGCGTGCAGATCGAGGTGGAAAACCTGGACGAACTCGAGCAGGCGCTCGCTGCGGGTGCGTCACTCATCCTGCTCGACAATTTCAGCCTGGACGACATGCGCCGCGCGGTTCAGCTCGCCCACGGGCGCGCGCTGCTCGAAGCCTCCGGCAATATCACGCTGGACACGGTGCGTGCGGTGGCCGACACCGGGGTGGACCGGATTTCCATCGGTGGCTTGACCAAGCATATCCACGCCGTGGATTTATCGATGCGCATCGACACCCATGCCTGAAATCGTTCGGGTTCGCTACGACAACGCTCGTCACACGACCGCACTGATCAACCTGCTGGACGCGTATGCCCGCGACCCGGCTGGCGGTGGTGAGCCGCTGAGCGATTTCGCACGCACAAACTTGGTCGGCGCACTTGCCGCCCGGCCCTTTGTCTTCAGCGTGCTGGCATTCGACGGCGACACGCCAGTCGGCCTCGTCAACGCCATCGAAGGCTTTTCCACCTTTGCCTGTCAGCCGCTGGTCAACGTGCATGACGTGGTGGTCCTGCCCAGCCACCGTGGGCGCGGCATTGCGGCCCAGATGTTTGCCGAGGTCGAGGTCATCGCGCGTGAGCGCAACGCCTGCAAGCTCACGCTGGAAGTGCTGGATGGCAATGCCGCGGCCCGGGCGCTGTACCAGCGCCTGGGCTTCACCGCCTATCAGCTCGATCCGGCGATGGGGCAGGCGCAGTTCCTGCACAAATGGCTGGCCTGAGACGCACCTTTGCCGGATTGTGGCTGGCGCTGTCGCTGCTGGGCACGCATCCGGCATGGGCCGACAGTCCACCCGGCGCCCCGGCGATGCTGCTGGCCGAGGTGTATCAGAGCCACATCGATGTCACCCGCTATTGGGTCAGCGAAAAATTTGACGGCGTGCGCGCGCAGTGGGACGGCCACACGCTGCGCTTTCGCGGCGGCGGATTGGTCCCGGCACCTGCCTGGTTCACCGCGCATTTCCCGGCCGTGCCCTTGGATGGTGAATTGTGGATCGCTCGCGGCCAGTTCGACCGGCTGTCGGGCACGGTGCGCCGGATCGAGCCTGTGGATGCCGAATGGCGGCAAATACGTTATCTGGTTTTTGAATTGCCGGACGCAGCGGGTGACTTCAGCGCCCGCATCCAGCAGATGCAGGCCTGCGTTTCGCATGCCAATGTGCCCTGGCTGCAGGTGGTCGAGCAAACGCGCGTGGCCAGTCACGCCGAACTGAAAACGCGACTCGATGCCATCGTGCGTGCTGGCGGAGAAGGTTTGATGCTGCACCACGCCGACGCACCCTATGTGACCGGTCGCAGCGACGTCCTGTTGAAGCTGAAACCCTGGCTGGATGCCGAAGCGGTCATCGTGGGGTACACGCCAGGCAAGGGCAAATATCAGGGCATGACCGGCGCACTGACTGTGGAAAAGCCCGACGGGAAGCGCTTCCGGATAGGCAGCGGTCTAAGCGATGCCTTGCGCCGCCAGCCGCCCCCCATCGGTACGCGCATCACCTATCGCTATCAACATCTGACAAAAAACGGCCTGCCGCGCTTTGCGCGTTATCTGCGTATACGGGAAGACTTTTATTGATTCGGCCTGATTAAGTTTGAAGCGATATTGAAAGCCGGCTTGCCCTGGCTGTGTGAGACCGTGCGGGAGGACGAATCAATCAGCATTAAAAACAGCGTTCTATTGAAGCGGCTCCACGAACTGACCGACTCAAGGCAACGCAAGAAACATTTTACGGGTTCAAACATCACCTGGCCGCCT
>JANJUT010000171.1 GCA_024710445.1 Thiobacillus sp. | reverse complement strand
ACTTCGGCGGTGATTGAGGCCAATGCGGATTTTTTCGTCCAGCGCCTGCTGCCGGCGTTCATGGCGGCAAGCGAGCGGCTGGCGGAGAAACTGGCTGGCTCGAACTCGACACCCGCTTCCGTGCAGCAGGGCTCGGCGGGGTGATGGATATGACCCTCGCCCAGGTCAGCGGCTATGGCCGCGCGCTGGTGGCCGTGGAAACCCAACGGCTGCAGTCGTCCGCAGTGGCGGTGCGCGCCGGGATGACTGACGAGAAGGGTTGGAAGGCGTGGCTGAAGAGCCTCAGCAATGATCTGAAGGGGGGTTCGTCTTGAGCGAAATCCACCCGATCAATGCCAGCGCAGGAATCAGCCACGGCAGCGCGAAGCAGAATAACGCCGCGATGGGCAGCATTGCGCCGATGAAGAGGGAGTTCAGGATTTTCACGGAGTGCACCCATGGCAGCTAAAGACCTGTTGATCCGCATTCTAGCAGACAACAAGCAGGCCAAAGCCCAGATTCAGAGCCTGGATGCCAGCCTGGAAAAGATGCGCGGCTCGCTTGCGCGTGTCGGTCATTACGGCGCTATCGCGTTCGCAGGCTGGCAGATTGCCGGACCGGTCGCAGACATTGTGCGCCTCACCGAATCCATGACCGCCCTGCAGGCGCGGCTGAGAATTGCAACGTCTGGCATGCGCGATTACGCCGAGGCGCAGCGCGGCATCATGGCGATCACGCGCAGTCTCGGTACAGATTTTTCAGCAACCGGCCAACTGTTTGTCAGAACCTTCAACGCCATCAAGGCCAGCGGCGGCAGCGTGGCGGATGCGCTCGCCGTCACAGAAACCGTGTCTGCCGCGCTCAAGCTCTCCGGCGCGTCGGCGCAGGAGTCCGCGTCGGCCATGCTCCAATTCTCTCAGGCGATGGGTGCCGGAGTGCTGCGTGGCGAGGAACTCAATGCAGTCATGGAAGCGGCCCCAAGCCTTGCGCAGGCGCTTTCTGATGGCCTTGGCGTTCCTATCGGTCAACTGAAGATTCTCGGCGAGCAGGGGGTGCTGACATCGGCCATGGTGCGCAAGGCGCTCCAGGAACAGGCCGACGAAATCAAGAAACAGGCGGCGTCGATGCCGACCACCATCGGACAGGGGTTTAATGCCTTCCAGGCGTCGATGGCGCAATTTCTCGCAGCGGCAGATCAAGCGCTTGGCGTCACCCGCGCAATCGGCGAAGCGTTCAGGTTCATGGCGGAGAACATCGCGCCTGTTGCAGCACTGCTCTCCGGCCTGCTGGCCGCAGCACTGATCGGGATCGGGCGTCAGGCCCTTGCTGCGGCTGCCGCCTTGATGGCGAAGGCTCGCGCCAGCCAGGCGGCAGCCAGTGCGGCCGGCAAAAATGCCGCGGCGATGGCTGCCGAGGCAGCTGCGGCCGGGCGTCTCGCCGCGGCATCGACCGCAGCCACAGCGGGTGCTGCTGCAGCGGGTGCAGGCGCAGCGGCGGCGGCGGCAAAGGTCGGCATCTTCTCGCGTGCGCTTGCGTTCATCGGTGGCCCGGCCGGTCTCGCCGTGTCAGCGCTCATAGGCCTGGGTGCATGGTTCATTTCCGCCGGGAAAAAAGCCGAAGAGGGTGCCAAACAGATCCGCGAAGCTGCGGACAAGATCGCCGAGTCGCGTGGGCTTATCGCCAAGCGATACCGGCCTGGCAAAGCCGAGGAGCTGGAAGGCCAGATCGAAGCCGAACGCGATGCGCTGGACAAGATGCTGGCCGCTCCACCGAAGGCCGCGCCAACTCTCAAGGCTGGCGCTTTCGCAAATACCGCGTTTAAAGCGCAAGTGGCGTTGGCGAATGCTGAAATCAACGAATACAACGCCAAAATCGCTGCACAGAAGCGACTGATAGCAGAACTCGAAAAGAACGCCGATGCCGCGCGTAGCGCGCCACGTACGGGCGCGCAGCTGGATCTGGCCATCGCCAAAGTTGACGGTTTTCTGCAGCAATACCAAGACCGCAAGGAAAAACTTGCCGCGGAAGTTGCCGAGTTCCGCAAACTGGCAAAAGAGGCCGGGCTGGATGACAAGGCCATCGCAGCAGGAGAGGCAAAAATCCGGGCGGCAGCGCGGCAGAAAACAGCGCGGAAGTCCGATCCTCTAGCCGGCATCATAGGCCAAACCGAAACCGCGAAACTGAAGGAATACGAGCAGACCGTGGCCGCTCTCTACCAGCGCTGGCAGCAGGGGGCGATGAGCGCCAAGCAGTACGGAGAAGCGGTGCAGGTCGTGGTAGACCGCACCTTCGGCGACAAGATCGCCAAAGCGCGTGCCGAGGAAGAGGCATCAGTCAGAGCCGTTGCGGCGGCCGAGGCCGAAGCGTTCGACGAGGCGATGGCAGCCGAAGATGAGCGTATCCGCAAGGAAACCGAACTCAAACTCGCGCAGCGCGACTTCGTAGAAGGACTGGAACAGGAAGCCTTTCTCGCCGACCTGTCCAACGACGCGCGCGAAACCGCGCTGCTGCTGCTGGAAGCCGAGAAGCTCGGCATCGCCGATGTCAACCGCCTGCTGGAATTGCAGGGGCAGATTCGCCAGGCCAACGCCGACAAGGAGGCGGCGGAGGAGCTACAGCGGCAGCAGGATGACCTCTACGAATCCGTGCAGCAGGGCGTGCAGCGCGCGTTCGCCGATGGCCTGAACGCCGTGGCGACCGGCGCGGGCGGGTTCCGCGAGGCGCTGTCGAACCTGGTGGGGATGATCCGCAATGCGCTGTCGAACGCGCTGGCGGCGTCGCTTACCGATTCGTTTCTCGGTATGCTGGGCGGCAAGGAAGGCGTGCTCAACCTCGGCGGAATGTTCGGGCTGGGCGGCGGCAAGAAAGGCGACACGGCCGCGAATCCGGTCTATGTGAAGGACGTGAACCAGGCTGCCGGCCTGCTCGGTGGAGATGGCGAATCCGGCGGGCTGTTCGGTGGTCTTGGCGAGAGCTTCCAGAATATGTTCTCCGGCATCGGCAGCATGCTGTCGAACCTGTTCTCCGGCCTGATGAGTGGCCTCACGTCGATGCTGTCTGGCCTTGGCGGCGGCATGAGCAGCCTGTTCTCCGGCATCGGCGGGCTGTTCGGCTTCGCCGACGGCGGCTACACCGGCGCGGGCGGCAAGTATCAGCCGGCCGGCGTGGTGCATGCCGGCGAATACGTGTTCAGCGCTGAGAGCGTGCGCCGTTTGGGGTTGGGTGCGCTCGACAACCTGCACCGAATCGCCAAGGGCAGTTTTGTACCGTCCATGCCGCGCTTTGGCTATGCCGAGGGCGGGCTGGTGAATCTGCCGGGTTCGGCTCCCCCCACAGTCAATGCAAGCACCAAGGTGGTCAATATGTTCGATCTCGATTCGGCATTCGCCGAGTACCTCAACACCCGCCACGGCGAGCGCGCGATCCTCAACGTGATCCAGCGCAACCCGAACGCAGCTAGGGGCTGACATGCCGCACAAGATTTCATACGTCGACAACACCCCCACCGACGCGCTGCCGCACTCGCTGGCGCACTACAACTTGCTGAGGGCCATCCGCGACTTCTGCGGCGGGTACGGTGTAATCGGCACGGTCAACTACACCGGAACTGGCAACGGCACGATGACCAGCATCGAGGCCAGCCCGACCAGTGTAACGGAGACATGGACGGTGACATGCACCGCCACCGCAGTTGACGGCGGCACGTTTTCTGTCACTGGTTCTGTGTCTGGAGTCAAAGCGTCTGCAACGGTCGGCACGCCCTACGACAACGGCCTGCTCAAGTTCACGATCAGCGATGGTGCAACCGATTTCATTCTCGGCGACTCGTTCTCGGTTCCAGTCACGCAAGGCGCGGCCAGCGCGGCAGGCATCGCCTACGACATCCTGCGCTATACGACAGTTGGCGGCGAGGCGAGCGGACACGAACTCATCATGAGGGCGCACGGGCTGACAGGCACCGAGGAAATTTATTTCGGGTTGCGCACATATCACAGCGTGAGTGCGGACTACTACAACCTGCTGGCGGGCATGTTCACCGGCTACGTGGCCGGCAACACCTTCGACACCCAGCCCGGCGCGGCGCTGGCCGGGGTGCCGGCGCACAACAACCGCATCGACTACTGGCTGAGCCTGAACGGCCAGCGCATCGCAATGGCGATGAAGGTTGGCACGCCGGTCTACGAGCATTTCTACCTGGGCAAATTCCTGCCATACAGCCGCCCCAGCCAGTATCCCTACCCGGTAGTGTGCGGGGGGATGCTGGTGGGCGCGGCGGCTACGCGGTTTTCCGAGACATCGCATAACTTTTATCTGCGCGGCAACAGCGCGCGCGGCAAGCTTCGCACGCCGGCTGGCTGGATCAACATGCACTGCTATCCGTGGGGCAACCTGTTCATCGCGGGCGCGTCCACCAGCAGCACCAGCCTGCAATTGCGCGATACCACGAATGAATACCCGCTTTTGCCGGTGGAACTGCACGACAACAGCGCCAATATATACGGCCAGCTCGACGGCATTCACTACATTAGCGGATTCAACAATGCGGTCGAGAATACGCTTGTTATCGGCGGCGTTAATTATGTGGTGATGCAGAGTGTGGCGCGCACCGGCCACACCGACTACTACGCGCTGCGGCTCGACGCTTAAAGGATTATCGATATGAGCTACTATACTGGCACAGCATCCAGTTTTGCGGACTTGGCCACAGCGCTGAAGGCGCATGCGGTGACTGACGGATGGGTTTTGTCCGGTAATGTGCTTTCAAAGGCCGGGGTGTTTTTTTCAATCACGGCAGAAGCGGAATACGTGTC
>JANJUT010000159.1 GCA_024710445.1 Thiobacillus sp. | reverse complement strand
TTAAAAGTTCCCGGGCTTTAATTCACGAAAGGGGTGGGGTTGTGTGTGATCGCAACGGACACCATGTAGCCGAAGACCAGCAGGGCGGCGGCCCAGGCGGCGACGCGTTGTCCCCGGGTTTTGCCGCGTTCGGAGTCCTTTAGGGCGTAGGTGCCGAGCACGATATACAGAATCAACGCGAAGAACTTGGCGGTGAGCCAGCCATGCACCAACGGATATTGCTGTAGCAGAACGGCCAGGCTGATCCCGCTGGTGAGCAGCAGGGTGTCGTTGACGTGCGGGACGATGCGTACCCAGCGTGCATGAAGTCGGGGCGAGGCGGCCATCATCCAGATACCGCGCAACACAAAAAGCGCCAGGGTGATGGCGATGGTGGTGAGGTGCAGCTGTTTAAGCAGGCTGTAGGCCATGCTCAGCGTGGCAGGTAATCCAGGGTGTCGATCGGGTGGCGGATTTGCGCGTGGGCACCCCAGGTGTGGGGCTGGTCGCCGGCATCGAGGTAGCCCCAGGCAGCGACCAGTGATGGCATGGCGGCGGCATTGGCGGCCTGGATGTCGCGTTCGGCATCGCCCAGATACAGGCATTGCGCGGGCGTAGCGCCGCACAACTCGGCGGCCGCGAGCATGGGCGCCGGATGCGGCTTGGGGTGTGGGCAGGTATCGCCCGAAATGATGCAGGCGGCGCGCTCGGCCAACTCAAGGATGGACATCAATGGCTCGGTGAAGCAGGCCGGTTTGTTGGTGACCACGCCCCATTTGAGCTGGCGCGCGTCGAGTTCGGCCAGCAGGTCGAGGATGCCGGGAAAAGGGCGCGAGTGGCGGCAGATGTTGTCGGCGTAGAGTTGCAGGAATTCTTCGCGCATGCGCGCAAAGCTTGGAGCCTCCGGTGTCAGATCAAAACCGGCTGCCAACAGGCCACGCGCACCGTGTGAGGCCTGGGGACGGATGAGGTCGTCGGACAGGGGGGCGAGACCGTGACGCGCACGTTGCAGGTTGAGTGCGTAGCCGAGGTCGGGCGCAGTGTCGACCAGGGTGCCGTCGAGATCGAACAGCACTGCCTTGATTCCGACCAGCTTGATGCCACTCTGCTTCGTTGCGTTATTCGTCACGGCGGGTCGACATCAGGTAGTTGACGCCGGTATCGGCTTCCAGCTTGTAGACCTTGGTCAGCGGGCTGTAGGTCATGCCGGTCAGTTCCTGCGTGTCCAGCCCGGCTTCGCGCGTCATGCGGGCGAGTTCGGCCGGCTGGATGAACTTGGCGTAGTCGTGGGTGCCGCGCGGCAGCAGGTTCAGGAGGTATTCGGCCCCAACGATGGCAAACAGGTAGCTCTTGGCGTTGCGGTTCAGCGTGGAAAAGAAAACCCAGCCGCCCGGCTTGACCAGGCGTGAGCAGGCGGCAACGACCGAGGCGGGATCGGGTACGTGCTCGAGCATTTCCATACAGGTGACGATATCGAATTCACCTGCATGCTGCGCGGCAAAATCCTCGGCAGACACCAGTTGGTAGTCCACGCGCTGGCCCGATTCAAGCAAATGCAGTTTGGCGATCTTGATCGCCTTCTCCGACAGATCGATGCCGCTGACCGTGGCTCCGGCCGCAGCCATTGCTTCGGCCAGAATGCCGCCGCCGCAGCCGACGTCGAGAACTTTCTTGCCAGTCAGCCCGGCTTGCTTGTCGATCCATTTCAGGCGCAGCGGATTGATTTCGTGCAGCGGCTTGAACTCGGAGTTCGGGTCCCACCAGCGGTGGGCGAGTTCGGAAAATTTGGCGATTTCGGCAGCGTCAACGTTGCTCATGGTGATCCTTGTGCGGTGAGTTTGTTGCGCCAGTAGGTGGCGCGGGCGGCCAGGTCGTCGGTATTCATCCCGACCAGGCTGCGGTCGCTGAATTTTAGCGCGCCATCGACCCAAACGTGGCTGACGTGCTCACGCCCGGCCACATAAACCAGATGCGAGACAGGATCAAACACGGGTTGGCTGGACAGTGTGCGCAGGTCAACTGCGACCAGATCGGCACGTTTGCCCGGGACAATGCTGCCGGTCAGACTGTCGAGATTGAGCGCGCGGGCAGCATTCAGCGTGGCGGCTTGCAACGCGGCCGCAGCGGGCAGGGCGGCGGCATCACCACTGCTGCCTTTGGCCAGCAAGGCGGCCAGCCGCATTTCCGCGAACAGGTCGAGACGGTTGTTGCTGGCCGCGCCGTCGGTTCCGAGACCGATGTTGACGCCCGCCTGGATGAGTCTTGCAACTGGCGCAATCCCTGATGCAAGTTTCAGGTTGGAGCCCGGGCAGTGCGCCACATGGCAACCGTGCACAGCCAACAGACCGATTTCCGCATCATTCAGATGAACCGCATGGACACCGATGAAATTCGGCCCCAGCAACCCCAGCTGCGCCAATCGCTCCAGCGGGCGCAGCCCATATTTTTTCAGGCTGTCGTGGATTTCGTCGGCGGTTTCGTGAATGTGGGTGTGGATAGGCAGGCCGAGCTGCTCGGCCAGCGTATTGATGCGGCCAAAAGTGGCATCTGAAATGGTATAGGGCGCATGCGGGGCGAAGGCAAAGCTCAGCAGCGGCTCGTCCTTGAGTTCGTCGCGCATGGCGAGACCCCTGGTCAGATAGTCGTCGGCATCCGCGGCATAGGCGCTGGGGAATTCCAGCACGATCAGGCCGAGCGTGGCGCGCATGCCCGCTTGCAGGAAGGCTTCGCCTGCGGCCTGCGGGTAGAAATACATGTCGTTGCAGGTGGTAATGCCGCCCGAGAGCATTTCGGCTGCGGCGAGCAGGGTGCCGTCGCGCACAAAGGCTTCCGAAACCAGCCGCTTTTCTGACGGCCAGATGTGGTCATTGAGCCAGGCCATCAAGGAGATGTCGTCGGCAAACCCGCGCATCAGCGACATGGCAGCATGGCCATGCAGGTTGATCAGGCCGGGAATCAGCACCTGACCTGGCAGGGCAAGTGTTTGCGTGACGTCATAGCGTGCCTGGGCTGCACCAGCGGGAAGGACATCCAGAATCCGGCCACTGCGGACAACGACGGCATGGTCGGACAGCACGCCCGCTGTTTCGACGGGCACTATCCATTGCGGCAGGAGAAGAAGGTCAGCAGAGGCTTTCATGGTGGCCTGCATTCTCACTGTTTGGCCATGGTTTGGCAAAGACTGCCTAGCTTGGCGACCATGCTAAAATCGCGGGCTTCAAAATCTGAATAAATAAAAAGCCGGTTATGGAACAGTTTGCCAAAGAAACCCTCCCGGTCAGCCTCGAAGAGGAGATGAGGCGTTCGTATCTCGATTACGCAATGAGCGTGATCGTGGGGCGCGCGTTGCCGGATGTGCGCGACGGCCTGAAACCTGTGCATCGTCGCGTGCTGTTCGCAATGAACGAGCTCTCCAACGACTGGAACAAGGCTTACAAGAAATCGGCCCGCGTGGTCGGCGACGTCATCGGTAAATACCACCCGCACGGCGACACGGCGGTGTACGACACCATGGTCCGGATGGCGCAGGACTTCTCGCTGCGCTACCCGCTGATCGACGGCCAGGGCAACTTCGGCTCGGTCGACGGCGACAATGCAGCGGCGATGCGATACACCGAAGTGCGCATGGCGAAGATCGCCCACGAGCTGCTGGCCGACCTGGACAAGGAAACCGTCGATTTCGGCCCCAACTCTGACGGCTCCGAGCATGAGCCGCTGGTGCTGCCGGCCAAGATCCCCAATCTGCTGATCAACGGATCGTCCGGTATCGCGGTGGGCATGGCGACCAACATCCCGCCGCATAACCTGACCGACATCTGCACCGCGCTGCAAACGCTGCTCGACGATCCCGAGACCGACATCGAGTCGCTGATCGCCATCGTCAAGGCGCCGGACTTTCCGACCGCCGGCATCATCTACGGCCTGTCCGGCGTGCGCGACGGCTATCGCACCGGCCGTGGCCGCGTGGTGATGCGCGCCAC
>JANJUT010000157.1 GCA_024710445.1 Thiobacillus sp. | reverse complement strand
TTTCCCTATGGATATCGATAAAACCCTGCAAGACGAGCAGCGCATCATGCGCATGATGCGCTGCTCGTCTTGCAGGGTTTTATCGATATCCATAGGGAAAAAAGCTCCGGAGGTGCAGCAAAGGGGTTGTCATTGTCGGCGCCGTGCCGGGCTTCGTCAACGCAAGGCCTTGGTGGCGGCAAGGATAAAAAGCGTGAAAGGGGGCATAAATATTATGATCCGACAGCAGGTTCAGGCTGATTTAAGCTAGCCGCCTGAGGAGAACCCGAATGTCCGAGCCGAATACCCCCGAATCAAACGAAGTCCGCGAAATCCGCACCAATCCCATTGTGCCGAGCGAATCGGTGCTGGTGGCCACCGCGCGCAGCATGCGTCCGAAGAAGGCCGAGGAACTGGCACCACGCGATACCCGTAAACACGTCGAGACCTGCCCGTTCTGTCGCGGCAACGAGCACAAGACCCCGCCCTTGATTCTGGCCGTGCCGCCGGAAGGCGACTGGAATATCCGCATGGTTGAAAACCTGTACCCGGTGCTGGGCGATGACCGCTCGCAGGCCAATTTCACTTTCGGGTTGCAGCAGACCATTGACGGCTACGGCCGGCACGAAGTCATCATTGATCATCACGAACACGGCATTGCCATCCATGAAATGGCGGAAGACCATCTGGCGACATTGTTCGGCGTGTACCAGTTGCGCATGCGGCAGCTGTTTGCGCTGGATGAGCGCCTGAAATATGTGCTGGTGTTCAAGAACTTCGGCCCGGCGGCAGGCGCATCGATCCCGCACACCCACAGCCAGGTGATCGCGATGCCGGTGGTGCCGGAAAACGTCGATGCCGAGGTGAAGAATAGCGCCGCGCATTTTGCCAAGCATCACCACTGTATTTTCTGTGCGCTGATCGACGAGGCCCTGACCTTTGAGGCGACGATCTATGACCGCAGTTCGGGCGCGGTGCGGCGCAAGATCAACGTCGGCCAGTACGTGGTCGAGCGGGGCGAAAAGTTCATCGCCATCAAGCCTTTCGCCAGCCGCTACGAATGGGAGGTTCATATCCTGCCTCTGGAGCATCAGGCCGATTTCGTCGATGTGCGAGCCGAGGACATGGCTGATCTGGCACGGGTGATGAAGCGCACCATGGCGCGGCTGGATGCGGTCATTGGCGGCGCGCAGTACAACTTCTTCCTGCATTCGGTGCCGCATGACGCCAAGCGTGAAGCACACGCGCCCAGCTATCACTGGCATCTTGAGATTTGCCCGCGCACCTCGATTCCCACAGGATTCGAACTGGGTTCCGGTCTGTTTGTGAACACCGTCAATCCGGAACAGGCAGCCGAGCGCCTGCGTGCGGTGGAGTTGTAATCCACCCATCCGACGTCGCTGTGATCTTGAACTAGAATGGGGGCTGGCTGAATCTCCGCCTTGCCTCCAGGAACCTCGTTTGTTTATCCAATTCCCTGCTGCACGCTCCGACCCTGATGGAGTTTCCACCTGTTTCTTCTGCTTGGGCGGGAAGCGTGGGCGAGGTGCACCCGGGACAAAAACACCGCTGGCACATTGTGAGTGGAGAATTCCGCTTGTTTGACCGGCACCAAGGCGGCGAGCGCGTCATTCTGGTGTCGCTCGATTTCGGCAAGCCGGACTTTGCCGAAGGGGTGGCCGAACTGCGCCTGCTGGCGAGTGGCGCCGGGCTGGACATTCAG
This sequence comes from Thiobacillus sp., assembly GCA_024710445.1. Lineage (GTDB taxonomy): Bacteria > Pseudomonadota > Gammaproteobacteria > Burkholderiales > Thiobacillaceae > Thiobacillus. The sequence goes on along the minus strand of JANJUT010000157.1, from coordinate 914 downwards.
GGCGAGGTTCAGGGCAAGCGCAGCCGCCCGGATGCGGCGCTGTTTGTCGGCAGCGGCAAGGCCGATGAGATTGCCGCGCTGGTTGCGGCCACGGATGCCGATGTCGTGATATTCAATCATGAGTTGTCACCCGCGCAGGAGCGCAACCTCGAGCGTCGCCTGCACTGCCGGGTGGTCGACCGGGTCAGCCTGATTCTGGATATTTTTGCCCGCCGCGCACGCAGCGCCGAGGGTAAGTTGCAGGTTGAACTGGCGCAACTGCAGCATTTGTCTACCCGTCTGGTGCGGGGCCGGACCCACCTGGAACGCCAGCGCGGCGGCGTCGGCATGCGTGGTCCGGGTGAGAAACAGCTGGAGACCGACCGCCGTCTGCTGGGCGTGCGGGTCAAGGCGCTGCGCGAACGGCTCGCCAAGCTGGGCAAGCAGCGCCGCACCCAGCGGCGCTCGCGGTCACGCCAGCACGTGTTGTCGGTCGCGCTGGTGGGCTATACCAACGCGGGTAAATCCACCCTGTTCAATGCGCTGACACGCGCCGGCGCCTACGCGGCCGACCAGCTATTCGCCACGCTGGATACCACGACCCGGAAAATATACCTGCCGCGCCTGGCTGAATCAGCCGGCGGCGAGCCGGCAAGCGGCGAGGTGGTGTTGTCGGATACGGTTGGTTTCATCACCAATCTGCCGCATGATCTGGTCGCGGCCTTTCGCGCTACGCTGGAGGCGACAGCCGAGGCTGATCTGGTGCTGCACGTGATCGATTCCGCCAGTCCCGGGCGTGAGCGCCAGATCGAGGCGGTCGACAAAGTGCTGCAGGAAATCGGGGCGGATGCCGCGCCGCAGCTTCGTGTCTACAACAAGCTTGATTTGACGGGTGTTGCGCCGGGAGTCGGGCGTGATGAATATGGTAAACTGCA
>JANJUT010000149.1 GCA_024710445.1 Thiobacillus sp. | reverse complement strand
CGTGAACTGCGATACTTTGACCACGCGGTGTCGGATGTGTTCGGCTTCAATGCTGTCCAGATCGGGTTGCCGCAGATTGATTTCTTGCGCAACAGCCGCATTCCGCTGCGGGTGACGTGCGCAGTGGAAGCGCCGGCACAGGTGCGGTCCGATCCCATGTTCTTGCCATTCGAGTGCCAGTCGCTTGATCTGCTGCTGCTTCCGCATGTGCTTGAGTTCAGTTCCAATCCGCACCAGGTGTTGCGCGAGGCCGAGCGCGTGTTGCGTCCGGAAGGCCGCCTGGTGATGGCCGGATTCAATCCACGCAGTCTGTGGGGGCTGGCGCGGGCCCTGCAGGGTAGCGAGCGGGGTTACCCGTGGAACGGCAATTTCCTGAATATTTCGCGGGTGAAGGACTGGATGGCCTTGCTGGGACTTGAGGTGGCGGCGGGCAGCATGTGTTGCTATCGTCCCCCCATCAACCGCGAGAACTGGCTGCGGCGTCTGCGTTTCATGGAGCCGGCAGGGGATCGCTGGTGGGCCATGGGTGGCGGCGTCTATTTCCTGCAGGCGGTGAAGCGGGTGCAGGGCATGAATATTATTCAGCCCGAGTGGAAAATGCCGGTGGCGCAGCGTTTATTATCGCCTGCAGCCAAAGTGGTCAATCTCAAACAATATCGGACACGTCGTGAACGCTGACACCATCTATATATATAGCGATGGCGCTTGCAAGGGCAATCCCGGCAATGGCGGCTGGGGCGCGCTGCTGGTATCGGCTGGGCATCGCAAGGAAATTTGCGGGGGTGAGGCCAACACTACCAACAACCGCATGGAAATGATGGCGGTGATCCGTGCACTGGAGTCGCTGAAACGGCCTTCCACGGTTGAAGTGCATACCGACTCGCAATATGTGCAAAAGGGCATCAGCGAATGGATGGCCGGCTGGAAACGCCGTAACTGGCGCACGGCCGACGGCAAGCCGGTTAAGAACCAGGATTTATGGCTGCAACTGGATGCTCTGAGCCAGTTGCACCGGATTGAATGGAAGTGGGTGCGCGGCCATGCCGGCCACCCTGAAAACGAACGCGCGGATGCCTTGGCCAACCAGGGCGTGTTGCAGGCATCACCCTACTGATATCGGCTCATGCGACAAATCATCCTTGATACTGAAACCACTGGACTGGATCCCAATCAGGGGCACCGCATCATTGAAGTTGCAGCGGTTGAGATGGTCAACCGGCGGTTGACCGGCAACCATTTGCACCGGTATGTCAACCCGGATCGCGATATCGATGCCGGCGCGATGCAGGTGCATGGCATTACCCCCGAATTCCTGCAGGACAAGCCACGCTTTACCGATATCGCGCGCGAGTTCGTCGATTTCATTCAGGGTGCCGAACTCATCATTCACAACGCGCCATTTGACGTGGGCTTTCTCAACATGGAATTGCGCCTGCTCGGGATGCAGCCGCTGAATACCTGGTGCGATGGCGTGATCGACACCCTGGCCATGGCGAAGTCCCTGCACCCGGGGCAACGCAATAATCTGGATGCATTGTGCAAACGCTACGGCGTCGATAATGCGGCGCGTACCCTGCACGGCGCATTGGTCGACTGCGAACTGCTGGCGGCGGTGTATCTGGCTTTGACGCGGGGACAGGAAAGTCTGTCGATCGGCCTGGAGGCGCGCAGCGCCCAGGCTGACCAGGCGGCCGCGCGGATGCGCCCCAAGCCTGTCCTGCAGCCGGCATCGAGTGACGACCTGGAAGCACACGCAGCACTGCTTGAAGCCATCGCCAAGGAAAGCAAGGGCGTGTGTCTGTGGGGCGCGGCGCCAGGGACAGATGAGCCGGTCGCAAGCGGGGGCACGGTTTGACGTTTGGATCGTCACAAATCTGGTGGATGAAATGGCGGCGCCTGTCCGGGTTGCTGCTGCTCTTTGTCTGCTTGATGGGAATGGCGGGGTTGTCGGCCGCAGCACGGGTCACGGTGGTGCTGAGCGATGATACGGCCCCTTATCAGGAAGTGTACCAGGTTGTACGTGCCTATCTCGACGACAGTGGTCATGAAGTCGACCGGGTATACGCTGAACGACTGACACAAGACTCGTTGCAGGACACGCGTCTGGCCGTTGCCGTTGGCGTGCGGTCGGCCGAATCGCTGTCTGCGTTGGCCAATCGCCCGCCTGTGCTGGCGGTGCTGGTGCCACGGGCGTGGTATCTCAAAACCGGGCGTGCCCGTTTGACTGAGGGGCGCCGCAGCGCGTCGGCCATCTATATCGATCAGCCTTTCGACCGCCAGGCGCAGTTGATCCGGCTGGCCCTGCCCGACGTGCGACGCGTGGGGGTTCTGCTGAGTGATGATCAGGAAGGGATCGTGAGCGAGCTGGGCGAATCCCTGCGTTTACAGCAATTGGGGCTGATGCATGTGTTGCTGGATGAAAACGATCGGCTGATCACGCCGCTTGAAACCGTGTTGTCGGAAGTGGATTTGTTGCTGGCAGTACCGGACCCGCTGATATTCAACCGCAATACCGCGCAAAGCCTGTTTCTGACTTCCTATCGTTACCGCGATCCGGTGCTGGGCTATTCACGTTCGCTGACGCGTGCGGGTGCCTTGTTGTCACTGCACTCCAGTCCGGCGCAGATTGGCCGCCAGGCCGCGGAATGGGTGCGCAGCGTCCTGCGCAGCCCGTCCATCCGTTTGCCGTCACCCACTTACCCGGCGTATTTCAGTGTCTCGATCAATGAACAGGTTGCGCGTTCACTCGGGTTTTCGTTGCCTTCCGAAAATGAACTGGAAAAACGACTGGGAGGGGGACGCTGATGCTCACTTCATTGGGGATACGGGGGCGCGTCATTGGCTTGAGCATCGTGCCGGTAATGATTATTGGCGTGCTGCTGATGTTCCAGCTCATTACCTCGAAAATTGACGATCTTGACCAGTCGTTGCGTACCCGTGCGGTAGCGATCGCCAGGCAGCTGGCACCGGCAGCCGAATATGGCGTGGCTTCCGGCAATATCGAGATATTGCAGACCCTGCTCGAAAAAGCCGCGATCGAGCCGGATATTCGCGGCGTGGCGGTGTTTTCCGATAACGGTCAGTGGCTGGCGCAGGTTGGACGGGGTACCTGGGTCAATCCTGTCCGGGACAAATTGCCCGTTGACCGGATTTATCAGGCTGAATACCAGAACCGGCTGGTTTATTACGCGCCGATCACCCGCACCCAGATTGTGGTGGATGACTTTCAACCCATGGCTGAACAGGCCGCGCTAATCAGCGGGCAGACGCGCTTGCTGGGGTGGGTGGGGCTGGACGTGTCGCGTAGCGCCACGCTCAAAAGCCAGCGTGACGCCATTCTGCGCAGCCTGCTCATTCTGCTGGCGGGGCTGGGTGCCAGTCTCTTGTTTGCCTGGCTGATCGGCCGCCAGATTACGCGACCGATCCTGGCCTTGACTCATACAGTGAGCCGCATTGGTGAAGGCCATCTGGATGAACGGGTGGAGGAAAGCGGACAGGCGGAGCTGGGCATGCTGCAGCATGGCATCAACCACATGGCGGCGCACTTGCAGACCATGCAGGACCAGATGCAGGAAAAAATCGATCAGGCCACCGCCCGTCTGGTATATCAGGCCAGCCACGATGCCTTGACCGGACTGATCAACCGTCGCGAGTTTGAGCAGCGGTTGCAGCGCACGCTGCTGTCGGCCCTGCAACAGGATCGGGAACATGCGCTGTGCTACATGGACCTCGATCAATTCAAGGTGATCAACGACACCTGTGGTCACGCGGCCGGCGATGAATTGCTGCGTCAACTGGCCTTGCTGCTCAAAGCCAATCTGCGCGAACGCGATACCCTGGCACGCCTGGGGGGCGATGAATTTGCGCTGCTGCTGGAAAACTGCAACGTTCAGGATGCGCTGGAGGTGGCGGATACATTCCGCGCCGAAGTGCAGCGCTTCCGCTTCAAATGGGGCGATCGCATCTTTGCTGTTGGCATGAGCGTGGGCATGGTAGCCATCAACCGCGACAGCGGTACGGCCGCAAATTTGCTGTCGGCGGCGGATGCGGCGTGTTATGTGGCAAAAGACCGGGGCCGCAACCAGATTCACGTTTACGAGATACGCGATTCCGACCTGGTGCGCCATCGTGGTGAAATGCAATGGGTGACGCGGATTCACCGGGCGCTGGAAGAACAGCGGTTGCGCTTGTCTTGGCAGGAAATCCGGCGTACCGATGGGGCGACAGGGACCCATCGGCATGTCGAGTTGCTGTTGCGCATGGTGGATGATGACGGCAGCGAGATTCTGCCGATGGCGTTCATTCCAGCTGCTGAGCGTTATTCAATTATGCCCGCGCTCGATAGCTGGGTCATAGAAGAAGCCTTGCGCCTGTGCGCCCGGTATTTGTCCGATGAACGTACGCAGCATTGCCTGTTTGCGGTGAACCTGTCGGGCGCGTCGCTGAAGGATCCGGCGTTCCGCAGCAAGTTGCTGGCGCATCTGCAGGACCACCCGGAAGCAGGGCCACATCTGTGCTTTGAAATCACGGAAACAGCCGCAATCGGCAACCTGGCAGTCGTCAATGGTTTCATCGAAGCCATGCGCGATTTTGGCTGCAGCTTTGCGCTGGATGATTTTGGCAGTGGCCTGTCATCCTTCATGTACCTGAAAAACCTGAAGGTGGATTACCTCAAGATCGACGGTGCGTTTGTAAACGACATCACGAGCAACCCGGTAGATCGTTCCATGGTCGAGGCCATCCATCGCATTGGCCACCAGATGGGACTCAAGACCATCGCCGAATATGTCGAGACCGATCAGACGCTGGCCATGCTGCGTCAGATCGGCGTCGATTATGTGCAGGGCAACCACGTGCACTTTCCCGAACCCCTGGAAAAGCTATGCGGCCAGTCCTAGTACGACAATCCATAAGTTTGCGTACATGCCGAGACGCGCATCCGCGCGCCGGGTGCGCGAAGCGAACCGCAGCCATAGTCGTTCCATGGCGAGGATGAGCGACAAAGCAATCGGTGATGCAGGGCGCGTCGAACATAGCGAAATTTATGGGTTGTCGTACCAGGTGCTGCCGACAGTCAGGTGAGACTGTCTTCGGCACCAAACCCGGCGTCAATGACCGCCTGCACCAGTTCGGCGCGGCCAAGCTGTGCCGGATCGTAGGTGACGCGTGCCTGACCGGGGGTGAGTGTGACTTCGGCACTTTGTACGCCAGGTAACGCTGAGAGGACCTTCTGCACGCTGTTGACGCAACCGCCGCAGGTCATGCCGGTTACGGACAAAGTGATAGTGTTCATGGTAAGCCTCGAGAGAGCTGTCGAGACCTGATTCTATTGCATCCCCATCAAATTGCGTGCCGCCGGTGCAAACCTGAGGCCTGGTCGGCTGTTGGTCAGCCAGGGGATGCAGGTGGGGATGGTCTGGGGGAATTATTTCTTGCGTGGGCGCTTGCGCAGGGCATCCTTGGTGTGGTCGATCAGACGATCGGCGACCACTTCGGCATCGACAGCGAACGTGCCGTCGGCAAGCGCGGCCTTGACCGATTCAACCTTGCCCACATCGGTGACATCGACTGCAGCCAGTTGGGATTCCAGCGAACGGACACGGGTACTGGATTCAGTCAGGGTCAGTGAATCGCTTCCTCCCCCGGCAGGGGTGGCTGTTTTACCTGCGCCCTTGCCTTTGGTGGCTGATGCTTTGGAGGCGGCGGGAGGGGTGATGCGTTTGTCGATTTTCACTGGGTTGATACCTGTAGGCCTGTTTTCCGTTGGGGTGTTGCTTATTGTTAGATGACTAAACGGCACCTGTTCGCAAAACCTTAGGGAAACGCTGATTTATTCCATTCGTGAGGGGCCTGTTGCGGAATGGTTTAAATAAAGCCAATTAAATCAATCGTGTGAAACGTTTTTCCAATGTTTGCCAAACACTTGGTTCAGGGCGGGGACTGAATGTGCCTGCACACCCCAAGCCGAGGTTTGTTACAGCATATGCGAAGCCAGCCCATCCGCCAGCTTGGGTTCAAACCAGGTGGACTTGGGCGGCATGACTTCGTTTGCATCGGCCACCGCCATGAGATCTTCCATGCGGGTGGGATGGAAGGCGAGAGCCAGCGCCATTTCCCCGCTGTTGACCCGTTTTTCGAGCTCGGCCAGGCCACGAATGCCGCCGACGAAATCGATGCGCTTGTCGCGCCGGGGGTCGGTGATGCCGAGGATGGGCGCGATCAGGTTGTTTTGCAGCAGGCTGACGTCGAGGCGCCCCACCGGATCGTCCGGGATCAGGTCCGGGCGGATGTCGAGGCGGTACCATTGCCCCGCCAGATAGAGGCCGAAACGGCCCGGCCGGTCGGGTTTGACCGCGCTGGCAGCGGGTTCGACACTGAAGGCTGTACCCAGCTTCTCCAGCAAGGCGTCCGCGCTCAACCCGTTCAGGTCGGTGATCAGGCGGTTGTAATCGAGGATGTGCATCTCGTGCGCGGGGAAAATTACCGACAGGAAGAAGTTGTAGGGCTCGCTGCCGGAGTGTGCCGGATTGGCGGCGCGGCGCGTGGCGGCGATGCGCGAGGCCGAGGCGGAGCGGTGATGGCCGTCGGCGATATACAGCGCGGGCATGGCGTTGAAGGCGGCCGTGATGCGCGCCAGGGTCGTTGCGTCCCGGATCACCCACAGGGTATGGCGCACGCCGTCGAGTACGGCGTCGGAATCGGGCGTGCCGCTGGAAGCGGCAGCCAGGATGGCGTCGATTTCGGGCGCGGCGGGATAGGCCAGCAGCACCGGCCCGGTCTGCGCATTGAGCGCATCGATTTGCCGCACGCGGTCGTCTTCCTTGTCGGGGCGGGTGTATTCGTGCTTGCGGATGCGGTTGGTGTCGTAGTCGGCCACTGAGGCGGCGGCCACGATGCCGGTCTGGCTGTGCTCGCCCATCACGATGCGGTAGGCGTAATAGCAGGGTGCCGCATCCTGCACCAGCACGCCGGCCTGGATCATGTTCCGGAGGTTCTCGGCGCCCTTGGCATAGACGGCAGGCGCATAGGGGTCGGTATCGGCAGGCAGGTCGATTTCCGGCTTGGAGATATGCAGGAAGCTCCATGGGCGGCCGCTCGCGCGCTCGCGGGCTTCGTTGGTGGACAGCACGTCATAGGGCGGGGCGACGACATCGTCGGCGCGTCCAGGGGCGGGGCGAAGGGCGGCAAAAGGCTGGATCAGGTTCATAAGCTTTTCATGTCGAGGGTGAAAGAGGGTCGCCGAGCGCGGCGAGAAATGCGGTGACCGCGCCAACGCGCCGGGCGACGTCGGGCAGGCTGGTGTTCAGCTTCAGCCGGTCGGGGCCGGCGAGCTTGTATCCGGCCTTGCCCTGGATCAAGCCGATGATTTTACCCGGATCGACCGGCGGGTTGGGGGTGAATTGTACCGTCATGCCTTCGCCCGACACGTCCAGGCGCAGGATGCCGTAAGGCCGGGTCGCCATCCGCAAGCGGTGTACCGCCAGCAATGCGCGCGCCGGATCGGGCGGCAAGCCGAAGCGGTCGATCAGTTCTTCCTGCAGTTCCGCAAGTTCGTCCGTGTCATGGACGCTCGCCAGCCGCATGTACAGCACCAGCCGTTCGTGCACGTCGGGGCAATATTCCACCGGCAGCAGCGCGGGCGTATGCAGGTTGATTTCGGATACCACCCCCAGCGGCTGGTTCATGTCCGGCTCATGTCCGGCTTTCAGGCTCGCCACGGCAGCTGCCAGCATGTCGTTGTAGAGCGAAAAGCCGACTTCGAGGATCTCGCCGCTTTGCTTGTCGCCCAGCACTTCGCCACAACCACGGATTTCCAGGTCATGCATAGCGAGGTGAAAACCGGAACCCAATTCTTCCATTAATTGAATGGCTTCCAGACGTTTCTTCGCCTGAGATGTCAGGGTTCTGTCTTCCTCTACCAGCAGGTAGGCAAAGGCCTGGTGGTGTGATCGCCCGACCCGGCCGCGCAACTGGTGCAATTGCGCCAGGCCGAACTTGTCGGCGCGGTTGATCAGGATGGTGTTGGCGGTGGGGATGTCGATGCCGGTCTCGATGATGGTGGTGCACAGCAGCACGTCGTAGCGCTGCTGATAAAAATCGCGCATCACCTGTTCCAGTTCGCGCTCGCTCTGCTGGCCGTGGCCGACGCGAATGCGTGCTTCCGGCAGCAGTTTTTCCAGCATCTCGAACATGTTCTGGATGGTGCTGACCTCGTTGTGCAGGAAATACACCTGGCCGCCACGCTTGAGTTCGCGCAGCACCGCCTCGCGGATCAGGCCACCGGAGAACGACTGGACGAAGGTTTTGACAGCCAGCCGCTTTTGCGGCGCGGTCGCGATCACCGAAAAGTCGCGGATGCCTTCGAGTGACATGGCCAGTGTGCGCGGAATCGGTGTGGCGGTCAGCGTCAGCACGTCGACCTCGGCGCGCAGTGCCTTGAGCTGCTCCTTCTGGCGCACGCCAAAACGGTGTTCCTCGTCCAGGATCACCAGCCCCAGACGTGCAAACTTCACGTCCTTCTGGATCAGGCGGTGGGTGCCGATGACGATGTCGAGCTTGCCGTCCGTGAGTGCTTGCAGCGCCTCGGCCTGCTCTTTGGCGCTGCGGAAGCGCGACAGTTCGGCGAGTTTGACCGGCCAGGCGGAGAAGCGGTCGGAGAAGTTCTGGAAATGCTGTTCGGCCAGCAGCGTGGTCGGCACCAGCACCGCCACCTGGTAGCCGCCCATCACCGCCATGAAGGCGGCGCGTAGCGCGACCTCGGTCTTGCCGAAGCCGACGTCGCCGCAGACCAGCCGGTCCATCGGCTTGCCCGACTGCATGTCGGCCATTACGGCGGCAATCGCTGCGGCCTGGTCGGGCGTTTCCTCATAGCCGAAACCCTCGGCAAA
>JANJUT010000137.1 GCA_024710445.1 Thiobacillus sp. | reverse complement strand
GCACGTTCACCATGTAGTCGTGGCAGAGCTTGTCGAGTTCGCCCGTGGTGACGCCGGGTTTGACAAAGGGCGTGATGTAATCGAGCACTTCCGACCCGAGGCGACCGGCGATGCGCATGCCTTCGATTTCGGCGCCGGTTTTGATAGTGACAGTCATGGTGCGGGTAGTGGAGGGCAAAACGGCATTCTATCGTGCCCGCGCGCGTGGAATAACCCTGATGCGCAGGGGGCTGTGCAACAGGCGTGATTCGCCCGAAAAAAGGGACGCGATTGACGCGCCCCCCGGTGGCTCAGAATATGAGTCGGCGTTCAGACGCCTGGAGGCTTATTGGTTCAAGGACGAAGCCCCTTCGCTGCGCGTCTGCTCGCGTTTTTCATGGCGGTTCATCTCGCGATATTCATTGCGCTGGGCATCGCTGGCCTGGGAGCCGTCGCGTGTCTGGGTGCGTGTTTGTGTGCGTGTCTGCGTCTGGGCTTCGGTACGCTGGGCATTGCTGGCGTTGCCGCTGCCCATGCCGCCGCCTCGGGCATAAACTGCGCCGCTGGCGAGGCTGGTGGCGATCAATGCCAGGGAAAGAACTTTGAGGGATTTCATGCGTGTGCTCCTGCGGGTGGGGTGAGTTACCGCCCCCGTCGTCCCGCACCACTGCCTGCGCCTGTGCCGGGCTTGCTGCTCCCGCCAGCCCCTCTCATCTCCTGATGACGATGTTCGTAGCCTGCGCCATAGGGCAGGCTGGCCGGACGGGCGGGGGTCTCCAGGCCGTTTCTGTTCTGGAGCGGCATGCCCAGGTTGCGCACTGCCGTCTCATCGGCCTGTCCCTGCCCTGGCATGTTCTGCAGCACATCCCGGGGCAGGGACAGGTTGAGGGGGCGGACTGGCGCGCCGGGTACCGTTTCCGGGCCGGTTTCAGCCCAGGCTGGCAGGGCCAGGATCAGGATAGACGGCAGCAGGATCAGCTTGAGTCGCGACATGTGGGTCTCGGTTCGAGGGGGTGTACGCCATGGCTTCACGGCGCAGGACGAATTCTGGGTATGCAGGATGGCCGGGGTTTGTCTCTCGGGTGGCAATGCGTGTCCCTGCGTGTCAGTGTGTGTCTGCCCGAAGCAGGCGCCTTGAAGTAGGGTAGGATGATTCGGGCTGGCCTGTCACCTGATGCGCGCGGAGCCCGCACTAGCGTTTCCTGGCGAGACGGGCTTGCATTCCTGATACCTGTACGATTATTACATGATGGCACTGAGTAAATCTGGCCCTCGCTGGCCTGCTGTTTCAAGGTTTGGAGACCATCCATGACGGGGAGGGACGCTGCACGCATCCTGGTGGTGGACGATGACCCGGGCATGCGGACATTGCTGGAAGCCTATCTGGGTGACAGCGGCTTCATTGTGGAAACGGCGGAGAACGGCGCGGTCATGTGGCGTGTCCTGGAGAAGGGCATGCCGGATGCCATCGTGCTCGACCTGATGATGCCCGGCGAGGACGGCCTGTCGCTGGCGCGCCGGCTGCGCAGCCAGTCGAACGTGCCTATCCTCATGCTGTCGGCACGCGGCGAGGAAATCGACCGTGTGGTCGGGCTGGAAATGGGGGCCGACGACTACCTGGCCAAGCCGTTCAGCCCGCGCGAATTGCTGGCCCGCTTGCGGGCGCTGCTGCGCCGCAGTCAGGCTCAGGCCATACCTGACAAGCCTGCCGATGGAACGGCATTCGGACCCTATCAGCTTGATGTCTCCAGCCACCGCCTGACCCGGGACGGGACCGAGGTGAAATTATCGACGGCTGAATTCGCGCTGTTGCGCATCTTTGTCGAACATCCGCGGCGCGTGATGTCGCGTGACACGCTGGTCGACATGTTGAAAGGCTATGAGCGCGACCCCTATGACCGCAGTATCGATACCCGGGTGACGCGGCTGCGGCGCAAGATCGAGCCCAATCCGGGCGAACCGGTTTACGTCCGCACCGTGCGCGGCGAGGGTTACCTGTTCAACCCGCGCGGCAGCGAGACGTGAGGCTGTCCTCGCGGCTGAGCCTGACGCAGCAGAATGCCCTGCTGCTGGTGGTTTTCTTTATCGCATTTGAGGCAGTCACGGCAGTTGCCACCGCCTACTTCCTCATGCTGCCGATGGCGCGCCGCTCGGCAGCGGATGTGGCCGGATTGATGAGCCTGTCTGCGCAGACCTGGAGCGAACTGCCGCCCGCTACCCGCCCAGCCTTCGAAATTGAATTGATGCAGGCCCATTCGCTGGCGTTGCGGGCCGAGCCTCCTCAAAGCACCAGCGCGCTCTCCTGGGAAGCGCCCTATCTGAAATTGCTGGTTGCGGCGCTGAGTGCACGCACGGGCGAGCCGCTGGCCCATGCGCGTGAGCAGATCGGGGGGGAGGAATGGTTCTGGGTATCTTTGCCGGCGGGCGGGGGGCGGCTTTCGGTCGGCTTGCCCTACACCCGCATCGGCCCGCGCCCCGTTCATGCCCTGCTGGTGTCGCTGGCCATGGGCGTGCTGCTGACGCTGGTCGCGGCCTGGTGGCTTGCGCGGCGCACCACCCGGCCCCTGCAGCGTCTGGAGCAGGCCGCGACCTCGCTGGGCCGGGGGCAGACGCCGGCTCACCTGCCTGAAACCGGTCCACGGGAAATTGCGGCCCTGAGCCGTCGCTTCAATGAAATGGCAAGGCAGGTGGAAGACTTGCTGGCTGCCCGCACGGTCCTGCTGGCAGGCGTCTCGCATGACCTGCGCACGCCGCTGGCACGCTTGCGCCTGGCGGTGGAGATGCTGGTGCGCAAGCCCGGCCCGGAACTGGTGGCCCAGGTGGAAGGGGATATCGAGGCCATGGACCGCCTGATTGCGGATGTGCTGACGCTGGCGCGCGGCCTGGGCCATGAGGCCGTGCAGCCGGTAGTGCTGCCCGAATTGCTGGCCGGGCGGGTGGAGGCCATCCCGGGCGCAGCGGACAAGGTGCAGGTCGAGTCCGAGGATTTGACGCTTGAGGTGCCGGTCGGTGCCTTGCGCCGCATTCTGGACAACCTGCTGGAGAATGCCCTGCGGTATGGCGGGGGACAGCCGGTGATCCTGAAGGCCTGTGCCGATCATGGCTGCTGCCGCATCGGCGTGCTTGATCGCGGCCCCGGGATCCCGGCAGACGAACTGGAAGCGGTGTTCCGTCCGTTTTTTCGCCTGGAGGCTTCGCGCAGTGTCGAAACGGGCGGTTCAGGCTTGGGTCTGGCCATTGTGCGCCAACTGGCGGCCGCGCAGGGCTGGTCGATAGCCCTGCAGGCGCGTGAAGGCGGCGGCCTCGCCGCCTGGCTTGAAATCCCTCTGCAACAGGCGGGTCAGGCGCACTATTGAGTACGGCCAGGTAATGTTTGAATCCGTAAAATGTTTCTTGCGTTGTTTTGAGTCGGCCAGTTAGTGGAGCCGCCTCAATAGAACGCTGTTTTTAATGCTTATTGATTCGCCCTCCCACGCGGTCTCACACAGCAGAGGCAAGTCGGTCTCCACTATCACTGCATCACTGCAAACGCCATCAGGCCGAATCAATAAGTTATGTTTCTCCTTGAAATGAAAGCCTTATCGAATTAGAATCGCGGGCTGTCCGAAATGGTTCGGACAAATTCGCACACCTGCTATTAAAGGGTGGCGGCGCGTTCAGACAAACATACGCGCGGCTACTGGCGGGTGGAGGCTTAACCCTTTAGGAGACTCTCATGTCTGTAACAATGCGCCAAATGCTGGAAGCCGGTGTTCACTTCGGTCACCAAACCCGTTTCTGGAATCCCAAGATGGCTCCGTTCATCTTCGGTCATCGCAACAAGATTCATATCGTCAACCTGGAAAAATCGCTGCCGATGTTCCAGGATGCACAAAAATTCGTGCGCCAGCTCGCCGCCAACAAAGGCAGCGTGCTGTTCGTCGGCACCAAGCGCGCTGCACGTGACATCGTGCGCGAAGAAGCACAGCGTGCCGGCATGCCTTACGTCGACAACCGCTGGCTGGGCGGCATGCTGACCAACTTCAAGACGGTCAAGCAGTCGATCAAGCGCCTGAACGACCTGGAAGCCCAGATCAATGAGCCGGGTCGTCTGTCGAAGAAGGAAATCCTCACCGTGCAGCGCGAAGTCGACAAGTTGAACCGCAGCCTGGGCGGCATCCGCGAAATGGGCGGTCTGCCCGATGCATTGTTCATCATCGACGTCGGCTACCAGAAGGGTGCCGTGGTCGAAGCCAAGAAACTGGGCATCCCGGTGATCGGCGTGGTGGATACCAACAACAGCACCGAAGGCGTGGATTATGTGATTCCCGGTAATGACGACTCGACGCGTGCGATTCGCCTGTATGCACGCGGCATGGCCGATGCGGCGCTGGAAGGTCGCGCCCAGGTCATCAGCGAGATCGTCGGCGGCGAAGAATTCATCGAGGTGGAAGAAGAAGAGGGCGGCGTCGCCGCTGAGTAATCGCGAGCCTCGCATATCGCCGGGGTTTCCCTGGTGATCGCATTTCGAGGAGGGGCGTCTGCCCCTCTTTCTGTATGAAACTGGATAGGGAGTAGGAAATGGCAGCAATCACCGCAAGCATGGTCAAGGAACTGCGCGAAAAAACCGACGCACCGATGATGGACTGCAAAAAAGCATTGTCGGAGGCCGATGGCGACATGCAGAAAGCAGAAGAAATCCTGCGCGTTCGCTTTGGCAACAAGGCTGCCAAGAATGCCGGCCGCATTGCAGCTGAAGGCGTGGTGACGATTGCGATCAGTGCCGACGGCAAATCGGCCGCCATGGTGGAAGTCAATTGCGAAACCGACTTCGTGGCGAAGAATGATGATTTCATGGCACTGTCCAATGCGCTGGCCACCATGGTGCTGGAGCAGAACCCGGCTGATGTCGGCGCATTGTCCGCGATGCCGTACAGCGGCACGACGGTGGAGGCCTACCGTACCGAACTGGTGGGCAAGATTGGCGAAAACATGTCGGTCCGTCGTTTCGTGCGCCTGGACGGTCAGGGCAAATTCGCCAGTTACATCCACAGCGGCAAGATCGGCGTGCTGGTCGATGTAACGGGCGATGAAGCCATTGCGCGTGATATCGCCATGCACATTGCGGCCTCCAAGCCGAAGTCGCTGGATGCCTCGGGTGTGTCACAGGACCTGCTCGACACCGAGCGTCGTGTCGCGATCGAAAAAGCCAAGGAAGCCGGCAAACCGGAAGCCATGCTGGACAAGATCGCCGAGGGCACCGTGCAGAAATTCCTCAAGGAAGTCACCCTGCTGTCGCAGCCTTTTGTGAAAGACGACAAGCAGACTGTCGAGCAGGTGCTCAAATCGAAAAACTCGCAGTGCCATGGCTTCGTGATGTACGTGGTGGGCGAGGGCATCGAAAAGAAGGTCAACGACTTCGCTGCCGAAGTGGCCGCTGCCTCCAAGGTCTGATTGAGTATGGCGCCAGTCCGTCGCATTCTGCTGAAGCTCTCCGGCGAGGCTCTGATGGGGCCGGACAGCTTCGGCTATCACGCTGAAACCATGGCCGGCTTCGTCGCGCAGATTCGTGATGTGGTGGCAGCGGGCGTGCAGGTCGGCATCGTGGTGGGGGGCGGCAATCTCTTTCGCGGCGCCACCGGCGCACTGTCCGGCATGAATCGCGCCACAGCGGATTCGATGGGCATGCTGGCCACGGTGATGAATGCGCTGGCATTGAAGGATGCGCTGCTGCAGGCAGGTGTGGATGCACGGGTGCAGACCGCCGTTCATATTGCGCATGTCGGCGAGGATTTCGAGCGTGACTCGGCCGTACACCATCTGGAAGCAGGGCGGGTGGTGATTTTTGGTGGCGGAACGGGCAATCCGTTTTTCACCACCGACACGGCAGCCGCATTGCGCGCAGCCGAGGTTGGGGCTGATCTGTTGCTGAAGGCGACCAAGGTTGATGGCGTCTATACGGCCGATCCCAAGAAAGACACAACCGCCACGCGGTATGAGACCTTGAGTTTCGACGAGGCTATCGCCAATAATCTGGGCGTGCTCGATACCGCTGCATTTGCCTTGTGCCGCGAGCAGAAACTGACCCTGGTCGTGTTCAATGTTTTCAAGCCGGGCGCGCTGAAACGCGTGGTCATGGGTGAAAACGAAGGCACACGCGTGACCTTAAGTTGAGGAGCTGAAATGGCTGAAACCAGCATCGCTGAAATCAAGCAATCCGCCGAACAGAAAATGGGCAAGTCACTGGAGGCGTTGAAAAACGACCTGGCCAAGGTGCGCACTGGACGTGCCCATACCGGCATTCTCGACCATGTGATGGTCGACTATTACGGCAGTCCGACGGCCGTGCCGCAGGTGGCGAACGTATCGCTGGTCGACAGCCATACCCTGGGCGTGCAGCCATGGGAAAAGAACATGGTGGCCAAAATCGAGAAAGCGATTCGCGATGGCGACCTGGGGCTGAACCCCTCCACTTACGGCGATATCATCCGGGTGCCGATGCCTTCGCTGACCGAAGAGCGTCGCCGTGACCTGATCAAGGTCGTGCGCAACGAGGCAGAAGGGACGCGCGTTGCGATACGCAATATCCGCCGGGATGCCAATGGCAGCCTGAAAGACATGGTCAAGGACAAAACAGCGACCGAAGATGAA
>JANJUT010000136.1 GCA_024710445.1 Thiobacillus sp. | reverse complement strand
GATCCAGGAAACAGCGCCGACAAGTATGAGCTGGCTGGTTTGCATGACGCGATTATCCGGTTATGGCCGAATTTTTTAACCCTTGCGTATACAAGGAAAAAATTGGGGCGGACATGTCCCCGCCTGTCGTGGCCACTTCAGGCGCGGCGCCAGGTCGTCCCGCCGGAGCCATCCTCAAGCACAATCCCCGCTGCCGTCAGAACATCGCGGATACGATCGGATTCGGCAAAGTTCTTTTCCTTGCGGGCGGCCAGACGCGCAGCAATCAGGGTCTCAATCTCGGATTCAGGCATTCCCTCACTGTCCACCCCGGCCTGCAGGAAATCAGCCGACTCGCGCTGCAACAACCCCAGCACGTTGCCCAGGCTACGAAGCATCTGTGCCGCCGTGGCATGGCCCCGATTGGCTTCACCCGCCAGTTCAAACAGCACGGCGATGGCTTCTGCCGTGTTGAAGTCATCATCCATGGCGGCACGGAAACGGATCGCTTCGGGCTGCGCCCAGTCAGGTGCGGCTTCGGTTACAGGCACATTTTTCAGCGCGGTATACAGCCGGGCCAGTGCGCTCCTGGCATCATCCAGATGAGCATCGGAGTAGTTCAGCGGGCTGCGGTAATGTGCGCGCAGGATGAAGAAACGCACCACTTCGGCGTCATATTTCTTCAGCACCTCGCGGATGGTGAAGAAATTGCCCAGCGATTTGGACATTTTCTCGTTGTCCACCCGTACAAAACCGTTATGCATCCAGTAATTCACGAAGGTGCAGTTGTGCGCCCCCTCGGACTGGGCGATCTCGTTTTCGTGATGCGGAAACTGCAGATCCTGGCCGCCACCGTGAATATCGAAGTGATTACCGAGCAGATCGGCGCTCATGGCAGAGCACTCGATATGCCAGCCGGGGCGGCCCGGCCCCCACGGCGATTCCCATGCCGGCTCGCCTGGCTTGGCGGCTTTCCACAGCACAAAATCCATCGGGTCACGTTTATACGTGTCGATCTCAACCCGCTCGCCTGCGCGCAATTCATCCAGGCTCTTGCCGGACAGACGGCCATAGCTGGCAAAGCCGCGCACGCTGTAATACACGTCGCCGTTGGCGGCCGGGTAGGCGAGGCCGTTCTTTTCCAGCTGGGCGATGAGGGCCAGCATCTGCGCCACATAAGCGGTCGCTCGTGGCTCGTGGTCGGGAGGCAATACGCCCAGTGCCCGTTCGTCCTCATGCATCTCGGCAATAAAGCGCTCGGTCAGCTCGGCCGGGGTTTCACCCTTTTCCTGCGCACGCCTAATGATTTTGTCGTCGATGTCCGTAATGTTTCTTACGTATTCGACCTGATAGCCGCTTGCGCGCAGCCAGCGCGTCACCATGTCGAACACTACAAACACCCGTGCGTGCCCAAGATGGCACAGGTCGTACACGGTCATGCCGCATACATACATGCGGATTCGCCCCGGAATGAGCGGAACAAATGCTTCTTTGGAGCGTGTCAGGGAATTGGTAATGTGCAACATAGTGCGGGCAAGCTACGGATGGAATGACACGTTACGGGAATCAGGCGGAATGCCGACTGTCTCAGCGGAGTCGATATTGTTAGAATGCCTGCTTCTCAAGATGAACCGAGCATATCACATGGCCTTGTCCCGCTTCTTTGCTGCCGTTGCCACCTGCGCCATTCTGGTCAGCACGCCTGTGCTGGCCACTGAAGTTCAGGACATCAACACCCAGTTCCGCAAGGGCGATTTGACCGGCGCGCTCGACCGTGCCAATCGTTATCTGGCAAAAAACCCGAAGGACGCCCAGGCACGCTTTCTGAAAGGGCTGATCCTCGCCGACCAGGGCAAGACCAACGATGCCATCACTGTATTCACCGGACTGACCGAGGACTTCCCCGAACTGCCCGAACCCTACAATAACCTTGCGGTGCTTTACGCTTCACAAAGCAAGTACGACTCCGCGAAAAACGCGCTGGAAATGGCGATCCGCACCCATCCGAGCTACGCTACCGCACACGAGAACCTGGGTGACATCTACGCCAAGATGGCTTCCATTGCCTACGACAAGGCCCTGGCTCTCGACAACAAGAACGCTGCCGCACAAACCAAGCTGGCCCTGATCCAGGACCTGATCCAGGGGCAGCCCCGCAAATCTGCCGCCAAGCCGGCGGTTGCCGCGCTCAAGCCTGCAGCCAAACCCGCCGCCACCGAGCCTGCGCCGGCCAAGCCCGCCCCTGCACCCGCTGCGGCAAGCTCGAATGTCGAAGCCGCCATCAACAATTGGGCACAAGCCTGGTCCAGGCGCGATGTGAATGCCTATCTGGCGGCCTATGCCAGTGATTTCGCATCAAGCGGCATGACCCGTGCCACCTGGGAAGCCCAGCGCCGCGACCGCATCACGGCACCCAAGACAATTGACGTGCAGATCAGCGATCTGAAGATTGACCAGCAAGGCAACACGGCCAGCGCCACGTTCCGCCAGGCTTATCGTTCCGACCTGCTGCGCTCGACCGTGACCAAAACGCTGAAACTGGCGCTGCAGGATGGCCAGTGGCGCATTATCAGCGAGACTTCCCGATAAATGCATCGCCTGCTCCTCACGCTTCTGTTGACCATCCCGGTTGCCCATGCAGCCGGGGTGGATGCTGATCGCCAGTTGACCAACAGTCTGCTGGCGGTGACGCAAAGCCGGATGCCTGAGGCCGTAACCACCGTCGATCAACTGACGCAGCAACACCCGAATTTCCGGCTGGCGCAACTGGTCAAGGGCGACCTGCTGCTTGCGCGTGCGCGCCCGCTGGAAACCCTGGGCAATATCCAGTCGCGCAGCGCCGAACTGGACCAGCTTCGCCTCGAAGCACGCCAGCGTGTGCACGCGGCGACCGAATCCTTGTCGCAGGACAAGGTTCCAGCCTACCTGTTGAATCTGGACGACAGTTATCGCCATGCGCTGGTAGTCGATGCCAGCCGTTCACGGCTGTACGTCTATGAAAACCGCGCAGGCCTGCCGGTTCGGGTGGCCGATTTCTACGTCACGATCGGCAAGGCCGGTGCCGGCAAGCAGAAAGAAGGCGACAACCGCACCCCGATCGGCATCTACACCATTTCCGGATTCAAATCACCGCGCGAACTCACCGACTTCTACGGCGGCGGCGCATTCACCCTGTCCTACCCCAACGAATGGGATACCCGGCAGGGACGCAATGGCCACGGCATCTGGATACATGGCAGCCCCAGCAGCACCTACAGCCGGACGCCACGCGCCAGCGAAGGCTGTGTCGTTCTGGCCAACGACGATCTGGCACGGCTCGGCCACTATATCCAGACCGGGAAAACCCCGGTCATCATCGCCGAACAGGTCGAATGGGTTGCCCACGATGCGCTCGACTCACGCCGCAACGACCTGGCAGAGGCACTGGATCAATGGCGCCAGGACTGGGAAAGCCGTGACACCCCACGCCTGCTCAGTCACTACAGCCCGTCATTCCGCACCGGGCCTCAGGATTTCCAGTCCTTTGGTGCCAGCAAACAAAAGGTGAACGCCACCAAATCATGGATCAAGGTAGGCCTCAGCAAGGTCAGCCTGATGCTCTACCCCGAGCGCCCCGATTTTGCCCTGGTCAGCTTTGTGCAGGATTACCAGAGCAGCAACCTCAGCGACCGTACTGTTAAACGCCAATTCTGGAGCCGCGAAAACGGCCGCTGGAAAATCATTCACGAAACTTCTCTATAGGACACTCCATGGTCAAGCTGCACACCAATCACGGCATCATCACCCTCGAACTCGATGCTGAAAAAGCCCCGAAAACGGTGGAGAACTTTCTGCAATACGTGCGTGATGGTTTTTTCGACGGCACCATTTTTCACCGCGTGATCGACGGTTTCATGATTCAGGGCGGCGGCTTTGAGCCCGGCATGACGCAAAAGCCCACGCGCGAAACGATCGAAAATGAAGCTGCCAACGGCCTGAAAAACGAGGCCTACACCGTTGCCATGGCCCGCACGCCCAACCCCAATTCGGCCACCGCACAGTTCTTCATCAACGTTGCCAACAACAGCTTCCTCAACTTCACCGCGCCCACCCCGCAAGGCTATGGGTATGCCGTGTTCGGCAAGGTGGTAGACGGCACCGATGTGGTCGACAAGATCAAGAAGGTCAAAACCGGCACCCGCGCCGGCCATCAGGACGTACCGGTGGAAGATGTGGTCATCACCAAGGCAGAAATCGCCTGATCGAACCGGTGAACCCGACCTCCCAGGTCAAGGCAGGCCGCACCTACTTTGTAGCCGACCTGCACTTGACCGACGAACGCCCGGTCGCCACCGGGCGTTTTTTTCGCTTTCTGCAGGAAGAGGCCAAAGGTGCTGACGCGCTCTATATTCTGGGCGATCTGTTCGAAGCCTGGATTGGCGATGACCACGACGAGCAGGTTGCGCATGATGCTGCGCGCCGGATCCGGGCATTGGTCGATGCCGGTACCCCGGTGTATTTCATGCACGGCAACCGCGATTTCATGCTGGCCCAACGCTACGCAGCGCTATCAGGAATGACCCTGCTGAACGACCCTACACGGATTGAACTGTATGGCGTGCCGACCTTGCTGATGCACGGCGACACCCTGTGCACCGACGATATCGCCTATCAAGCCTTTCGACGGCGCGTGCGGCGTCCCCTGATCCTGACCCTGTTGCGGCACCTGCCGCTGGCCCTGCGCCACCGCCTGGCGAATCAGGCACGTGCGGGCAGCGAATCAGCCAAAGCCGGCAAACCTGCCGACATCATGGATGTGAGTGCGGCAGAAGTCGAGCGCGTATTGGCTGAACAGCAGGCCCTGCGCCTGATCCATGGACACACCCATCGCCCGATGCGACATGTCCATCCGGTTGAAGGCCATGACCGCGAACGCTGGGTGGTACCGGACTGGTATGCCCGCTGGGGATATGTCGTGTGCGATGCGGCGGGCTGCACACTTAAAGTCGAAGCGCTATGACGGCGCGTTGATCACCGTCAACTCCTCCGGTACGCGAAACAGTTCCGGCTGAAGCGGCTGCCGGGTTTCACGCTCGAATTTCCGCGTCCGCCCGGTGAACTCGCGCTCCTCCAGCGGCAATCCCAGTTTGAGCGTGCTGTCCGTTTCCCACACCTGGTTTGCCAGATCGCAATCGTGCTGTAATTCGACAGGCGTATCCTTCCAGACACGGTATTGCGTCGCCGCCAGAACCGATTTCAGCTCGGCCATCGCACGTGCCGCATCGGGTGCCGCACGAAGCGCTGCGATGCCTTCACTGCACACCACACCATTGACCTCAAGGCGGAACCGTTGCGTGCCGGGCGCGGCCTTGCTGACGTCAAGCCGGGATTTCAGGCTGGCCGGACGCGGCGGCAGCGCGCCGGATGCAAACACCAGCGCCAGCTTGTTGTCGCGGCTGACATTAACCAGCTGGCGCTGCCGCCGATCCAGCAGGGCGAAATCCGCGTTGTCCTCGCCACCATCCATCCGCATGAAATCCGGCGTCACCAGGATGCGTGTCACATAAGGTGCGCCCCCCGGATCCTGGTCGACATAATGCAGCACGGTCATGTCGGCAGCGTGGGCCATTCCCAGACCAAGAAACCCCAGCACCAGGCCTCGCAATATCATGCCAGTCCGCGTGCCAGGTCGGCCTGGATGTCCGCAACCGATTCCAGCCCCACGGCAATACGGATCAATCCATCACTGATGCCCGCCGCATCGCGCTGCTCAGGCGTCATGCGGCTATGCGTGGTGGAAGCGGGATGGGTGATCGTGGTTTTGGTGTCGCCCAGATTGGCGGTGATCGACAGCAGCCGGGTAGCATCAATCAGTTTCCAGGCCGCGTCCTTGCCGCCCTTGAGTTCAAACGCCACGATGCCGCCACCAGTTTTCTGCTGTGCCATCGCCAGCGCATGTTGCGGATGCGATGGCAAACCCGGGTACAGCACGCGCGCAACCTGTGGCTGCGCTTCCAGCCATTGCGCCAGCGCCAGCGCATTGTTCGAATGGGCAGCCATACGTATCGACAGCGTTTCCAGCCCCTTCAGGATCACCCAGGCATTGAATGCCGACAGCGTCGGCCCGGCCGTCCGCAGAAAGGTATACACCCCTTCCATCAAGGCCTGGCTGCCCAGGACTGCGCCGCCCAGCACCCTGCCCTGACCATCGAGATACTTGGTCGCAGAATGGATCACGATATCGGCATCCAGTTCCAGCGGCCGTTGCAACGCAGGTGAACAAAAGCAGTTATCGACTGCAAGCCACGCACCCGATTCATGCGCAATCGCCGCCAGCGCGCGAATGTCGCTCACTTCGGTCAGCGGGTTGGATGGCGACTCGACGAAAAACAGCCGGGTATTCGACTTGACCGCTGCGCGCCATTCCGCCGGATCGGTCGGCGACACGTAGGTTGTCTCAATACCAAAACGGCCCAGAATATTGCTGAACAGTTGCACCGTTGAACCGAAAATCGAGCGTGAGGCGACGATATGCTCGCCCGCCTTCATCAAGCCCATCACGGTGGCCAGGATGGCTGCCATGCCGGAGGCAAATGCCACGCAGCGCTCGGCCCCTTCCAGCGCGGCAAGCCGTTCTTCCATCATGTTGACCGTGGGATTGGTGAAGCGCGCATAGATCGGACCGGGCTGCTCGCCCTTGAAACGCGCCGCCGCCTCGGCCGCACTGCTGAACACAAAGCTGGAGGTGAGGAACATCGCCTCGGAATGTTCATTGAACTGGCTGCGGACGGTGCCCGCACGGACGGCCAGCGTGTCGATATCGTATTCGTCGTTGTTCATGGTTGACCCCAAAATAAAAAACCCCGAACTGCAAGCGCGTTTCGGGGTTTCCCTAGTGACGACGCTTTAGCCGGATTTATCAAGCGCCCGCAAGCTGATGTTCAAATCGGCGCATCGGCAAAT
>JANJUT010000098.1 GCA_024710445.1 Thiobacillus sp. | reverse complement strand
CTGGTGTGCATTTCCAACTGCGACAAGATCACGCCGGGCATGCTCAACGCCGCACTGCGCCTGAACATCCCGACGGTGTTCGTCTCCGGCGGGCCGATGGAAGCAGGCAAGGTGATCTGGGAATCCAGGACCATCAAGCTCGATCTGGTCGACGCCATGGTGTCGGCGGCCGATGCCGCATTCAGCGACAAGCAGGTCAATGAACTCGAGCGCTCGGCCTGCCCGACCTGCGGCTCCTGCTCGGGCATGTTTACCGCCAACTCGATGAACTGCCTGACCGAGGCGCTCGGTTTGTCGCTGCCCGGTAACGGTTCGCTGCTGGCGACGCACGCCGACCGCAAGAACCTGTTCCTTGCTGCCGGCCGCCTGATCGTGAAGAACGCGCGCCGCTATTACGAGGGCGGCGACACCAGCGTGCTGCCGCGCGCCATCGCCAGTTTCGACGCCTTCGAGAACGCCATTGCGCTCGACATCGCGATGGGCGGCTCGACCAACACCGTGCTGCATCTGCTGGCTGCTGCGCACGAAGCCGGCGTCGATTTCACGATGGCCGACATCGACCGCATGAGCCGTCGCGTGCCGCATCTGTCGAAAGTGGCGCCGTCGATCCAGACCTATCACATGGAAGACGTGCACCGCGCCGGTGGCGTGATGGCGATTCTGGGCGAGCTGGAGCGTGGCGGCCTGGTGCATCGTGATCTGCCGACCGTGTTGTGCAAGACCATGGGCGAGCAGATCGACACCTACGACATCCGCCGCACCACCGACAAGGACGTGAAGGCGTATTTCCGTGCCGCCCCCGGTGGCGTGCCGACGCAGACCGCGTTTTCGCAAAGCCGGCGTTTTGCCACGCTGGATGACGACCGGGTGAATGGTTGCCTGCACGACATCGGGCACGCCTATTCCAAAGACGGTGGTCTGGCCGTGCTGTACGGCAACCTCGCGGCCGACGGCTGCATCGTCAAGACTGCCGGTGTCGACGAGAGCATCTGGAAATTCTCCGGACCGGCGCGCGTGTTCTAATCGCAGGACGCGGCGGTGGAAGCCATTCTCGGCGACAGGATCGTCGCCGGCGACGTGGTGGTGATCCGCTACGAAGGCCCGCGCGGCGGCCCCGGCATGCAGGAAATGCTCTACCCGACCTCGTACCTGAAATCGAAGGGCCTGGGCAAGGCCTGTGCGCTGATCACCGACGGCCGCTTCTCGGGCGGCACCTCGGGACTTTCCATCGGCCATGCCTCGCCCGAAGCGGCCGAAGGCGGCAATATCGGACTGGTCGAAGAGGGCGACACCATCGAGATTGACATTCCCAATCGCAGCATCAATGTGGCGCTATCCGACGCTGAAATCGAGCGCCGTCGCGCCGTCATGGATGCGAAGGGTGCCCATGCCTGGAAGCCGGTCAACCGGGTGCGGGCGGTGTCGGCCGCATTGCGCGCCTATGCCGCGATGGCCACCTCGGCCGCCTTTGGTGCGGTGCGCGACGTCAGCCTGGTCGAGCATCCGAGCGAGGCGCAGATTCACGCCGACCCGCTGGCGCATTTCGCCATTCCCGGCCAGCTGAGCTTCCGCGAAGGTGCCGGCGGCCTGACCTATGCTGACATCGACAACCACGGCGGTCGCGCGACGATCTGCCTGCAGGGCGCGCACGTGGTGAGTTTCCGTCCCAAGTCGCAGCAGGAGCCGGTGGTGTGGGTGTCGGATGCGGCCAGGTTCGCCCCTGGCAAATCGATCCGTGGCGGCGCGCCGGTGTGCTGGCCGTGGTTTGGCGCGCACGCGAGCGAAGCCTCGTTCCCTGCGCACGGCTTTGCCCGCACCGTGCCGTGGATCGTGACCGGCAGCCGCAAGCGCAACGACAACAAGACCGAACTTACGCTGCAACTGGCCGACACCGAGCAGACCCGCAAGCAATGGCCACACGCCACCCGGTTGACGCTCACCGTCATCGTCGGCGACAGGCTGGAGCTGCAGCTGGCCACCACCAACCTGGGCGAGCAGCCGATGCAGATCGGCGAAGCGCTGCATACCTATCTGCAGATCAGCGATGTCGGCAGCGTGAAAATCACCGGGCTGGAAGGTGTGACCTATCACGACAAGGTTGACAACTTTGCCAGGAAAAAGCAGAGCGGTGCGATTGTGTTGAAGAGCGAAGTCGACCGCGTCTACGTCAATACCCCGGCCGCGTGCGTGATCGAGGACGCCGGCCTCAAGCGCCGCATCCGCATCGCCAAGACCGGATCGCTGTCCACCATCGTGTGGACGCCGTGGACCGGGAAGGCCGAGCAGATGGGCGACATGGGCAAAGGCAAGTCGGGCACCGGCTGGCGCGAAATGGTGTGCGTGGAGTCGGCCAACGCGATGGATAACCTCGTCACCGTGGCGCCGGGCGAAACGCATACCCTGTCTGTGACGTATAGCGCGGAAGCGCTGTAGGTTTTTTTATCCGCGAATACCCGAAGGGCATAAAGGACGCGAAGGAACACGAAGAAATTCGCCAGGAACAGAAACCTCAATGAAACTTTTGAGGTTTTTCTTCGCGCCTCTTCGCGACCTTCGCGGATAAATGTTATTTAACCGAGGAACAAGCATGCGCGTGATTCTGGTGGCGAACCCCAAGGGCGGCAGCGGCAAGACGACGCTGTCGATCAATCTGGCTGGCTATCTGGCCTCGCAGGGGCAGCGCGTGGCGATGCTCGATCTGGACCGGCAGAAATCCGCCAGCCAGTGGCTGGCGATACGTGGCTCAAGCCTGCCGAAGATTGATTTGCTGCGGGATGGGCAAAAGGGCGGTGGCGACTGGCTGGTGATCGATTCACCCGCCGGGCTGCATGGCAAGAACCTTGAGCGCGCGCTGAAACTGGCGCACAAGGTGGTGGTGCCGATTGCCCCCTCGCTGTTCGACATTCGTGCCAGCCAGGAATTTCTGGCGGCGCTGCATGCCGAAAAAGCGGCGCGCAAGGGCCAGGGCTTCGTCAGTGTGGTCGGCATGCGCGTCGATGCGCGTACCCGTGCGGGCGTGACGCTGGAGCAGTTCATGGCGCAGCAGAAACTACCGGTGCTGGCGCATCTGCGCAACACCCAGCATTACGTCAACGCGGCGTTTGAAGGCAAGAGCCTGTTTGATTTGCCGCACCATGTCGCCGAGCGCGACATTGAGCAGTGGCGGGACCTGATCGACTGGCTACACCGCTGATTCCACTCTGCAGGCAACCGTTTGCCCTGAGCCATTCGATGCAACTCGGGAGTCCTTGTCGAAGGGCTTGTCTGCGTGGGCCCGGGCCGCTCGGCAAGCTCAGGACAGGCTTCGACAAGCCCTGCCCGAACGGTGGGAAAGTCGGGCTGACCCCCTGCAGGGGGCTAGTGTCTAGTGCGTGGCCAGCTTCATCAGGTTGACCACCTGCGGTTGGGTCACGCGGGTTGACGAGCACGATCCATCGACGGTCGCGCCCAGTTGCTGCTCGGCCTCGTGCAGCAGGTTGATCACATCCACATAGAACTTGTCGTCCGCCATCATGCGCGCAGTGCGGCCGCCCTCGTTGGTCGCGAGCACGTCGGCGCCGTTGTTGATCAGCCATTCCACCACCGAGGCATCGCCGCCACCGGCCGCCAGCATCAGCGGGGTGATGCCGAAGAAAATGGCATCGTTGAGCGAGGCGCCCGCTTCATGCAGGACTTCGGTGACTTCGACGTAACCGCGTTCGGTTTCGCCGTTATAGGATGCCTTGGCGAGTGCGGTCCAGCCTTGCGGTGATTTGGCATGGACGTCGGCGCCAGCGGCGATCAGTACCTTGACGGCATCAAGATGGCCTTCGCGGGCGGCGTGCATCAATGGGGTTTCGCCTGCTTCATCGGTGGCGGCATGACTGCTGCCGGCGTCGAGCAGTTGCTTGATTTTCTCGGCGTCACCCGACTGGGCGGCGGCGAATAATTCCTGGGACATGATGGTGACTCCTGCAGGTTACGGACGGCAACAAGCGTACAATAGTTGACTGATTTAATCAACTATTGTCCACCATGCCCAACCGTCTTGCCACCGAATCCAGTCCTTACCTGTTGCAGCACGCCGACAATCCGGTCGACTGGTATCCGTGGGGGCAAGAAGCGCTGGAAAAGGCGCACCGCGAGGACAAGCCCATCCTGCTGTCGATCGGCTATTCCGCCTGTCACTGGTGCCATGTGATGGCGCACGACTGCTTCGAGGATGCCGAAGTGGCTGCGGTGATGAATCGCCTGTTCGTCAACATCAAGGTCGACCGCGAAGAGCGTCCCGACCTCGATCAGATTTACCAGTCGGCACATCAATTGCTGACCCGGCGCGGCGGCGGCTGGCCGCTGACGATGTTTCTGACGCCGGACCAGATGCCGTTTTTTGCCGGAACGTATTTTCCCAGGACACCCCGGTACCAACTGCCGGCATTTCCCGATCTGATGGAGAACATCGCGCGTGCCTGGAGCGAACGACGCGGTGACGTGCTGGCGCAAAACGAAGCCGTGCGCGCCGCCCTCGCACAGCAGCAACCCGTTCAGGGCGATCAGATGGAAGCGGGCGAAGCGTTGTTTAGCAAGGCCGTGGACGATTTTGCCCAGGCGTTCGATCCGGTGTGGGGCGGCTTCTCGCGTGCGCCCAAGTTTCCGCGCCCAGGCGAACTGTTGTTCCTGCTGCGTGAGGCGCAACGCAGCAACCATGAACAGGCGCGTGACATGGCATTGTTCACCTTGCGCAAGATGGCGTCCGGCGGGGTGCGTGACCAGCTGGGCGGCGGTTTTTGCCGCTACTCGGTCGACGCGCAGTGGGCGATTCCGCACTTTGAAAAAATGCTCTACGACAATGGTCCGCTGCTGCATCTCTACGCCGACGCCTGGGCGCTGAGCGGCGATGCCCTGTTCAGGGAAACTGCCGAGGATCTGGTCGGCTGGCTGCTGCGCGAGATGTGCGCACCGGGCGGTGGATTTTATTCCGCGCTGGATGCCGATAGCGAAGGCCACGAAGGCAAATTCTATGTATGGACGCCAGACGAAGTCCGCGAATTGCTGAGTGGCGAGGAATATGCGGTGGCCGCAACGGTGTACGGATTCAATCTGCCCGCGAATTTCGAAAACAGTCGCTGGAATCCCATTCTGGCGTGTTCGCTGGACGACGCTGCCAGCAAGCTTGAATTGTCCGGGGAGGTAGCGGCAACTTTGCTGGAACGTTCCCGCAAAAAACTGTTTGCCAGGCGGGAAACCCGCGTCAAGCCGGGCCGCGACGACAAGCAGCTTACTAGCTGGAATGCCTTGATGATTGCCGGGCTGGTCCATGCCGGGCGCGTGATGGGTCGGCCTGACTGGATCGATGCCGCACAGGCTGCGATCGATTTTCTGCACCAAAACCTGTGGCGCGATGGGCGCCTGCTCGCCAGCTACAAGCAGGGCGAAGCGCGGCTGAATGCCTACCTCGATGACTACGCCTTTTTGCTCGACGCCTTGCTGGAAAGCATGCAGGCTGGCTACCGCGAGGCCGACATGGCGTGGGCGCGCGAGCTGGCCGATACTTTGTTGAGCCAGTTCGAAGACACCGGGCAGGGCGGGTTTTTCTTTACCAGTCATGATCATGAAGCATTGATCACACGTCCCAAGCCGGGTTACGACAATGCCACGCCGTCGGGCAACGGCATCGCCGCATTCGCCCTGCAGCGTCTGGGTTATCTGCTGGGCGAGTCGCGTTATCTTGAGGCCAGCATGCGCTGCCTGCGCGTGTTTCAAGCGCAATTGATCCAGCAGCCCATTGCCTGCCCGACCTTGCTGGCCGTGCTGGATGAAAGTCTGGTCCCTCCGCGCGTGATCGTGCTGCGTGGTCCGCCAGCGGCATTGCGTGAATGGTCGGCCACACTGGCGCCCAAACTCGGTGTGCGCGATATGTTGCTGGCATTGCCCAATGGCACGGATTGTCCGGAGAGCCTGGCGAAGCCCGAATCCGATCGCCCCACAGCATGGATCTGTCACGGGTCAGCATGCCTGCCACCGATTACCGGGCTTTCGGCTCTGGTCATTTGAATGGTCGCTGCCCGCTATTGGGGTGGGTGCTGATTGCTGAAGGCAGGGCGCTGATTGAGCGGGAATAACAATGCTTTACGTGGTTTGGTAGCAAATAACCAATCAGGCTTATTGCGCGGGAGCCGATAA
The DNA here is from genome assembly GCA_024710445.1 of Thiobacillus sp. Classification (GTDB taxonomy): domain Bacteria; phylum Pseudomonadota; class Gammaproteobacteria; order Burkholderiales; family Thiobacillaceae; genus Thiobacillus. The sequence goes on along the minus strand of JANJUT010000098.1, from coordinate 768 downwards.
TCCTTAATATTGACAGCGCGAAAGTGCAAACGTGCCAAACCGCCCCCCCGATGGAGAACTGAAAATGATGAAAACAGTAATGATGACCGCAGCGTCTGCTGCCCTGTTGATGCTGTCCGGCATGGCTTCCGCCGATCAGGCACTGGCACAGAAAAATGCCTGCCTGTCCTGCCATAGCGTGGACAAGAAGATTGTCGGCCCGGCTTTCAAGGATGTGGCCAAGCGATATGCCGGCGACAAGACCGCTGAAAACAAGCTGGTCGCCAAGGTGAAGGCGGGCGGCAAGGGTGTGTGGACCAAGGAGCTGGGCGCAGAAATTCCCATGCCGCCGAATCCGCAGGTCAGCGATGCCGATGCCCACAAGATCGTGGCCTGGGTGCTGGGCCTGAAATAAGTCTGAGAGCACACGAAAAAGGCCGGCGCATGCGCCGGCCTTTGTTTTTGTGGCTGGCCGGTTTCCCCTTAAGTTTGTTATCGTGGCGGGCAATAACAAACTCCAAAGAGGGAACGGCAGTGATCCATCCATACTTTCTGGCCGCAGTTGCTGGCCTGTTGTTTCCGCAGATGGCCCAGGCCGCCGAGCCGGGCATGATCAACAATTTCTTCGGTACGCTCAATGGTTATCTCGCCAGCGTCATTTTCTTCGACGTCTTTCCGGGCGAGCCTGAACTGCCTTTCGTGGTGGCGTGGCTGATTGTCGGTGCGGTTTTCCTGACCCTGCGTTTCAGCTTCGTCAATTTGCGCATGATGCGGCACGCGTTTGCCGTG
>JANJUT010000092.1 GCA_024710445.1 Thiobacillus sp. | reverse complement strand
GGCAGGTTGCCGCCGTAGATCGACGAGCAGCCGGTGGCATTGGCAATCAGCATGCGGTCGCCGAACAACTGGGTAGCGAGGCGGATATAGGGCGTTTCGCCGCAACCAGCGCAGGCGCCGGAAAACTCGAACAGCGGGTCGAGCAGCATGGCGCCGGGAATCGTGCCGTGCTTGAATGCGCTGCGGTCGAACTCGGGCAGGCGCAGGAAATAGGCGAAGTTGTCGCGCTCCTGCTCGCGCAGCGGATCGATCGGCGCCATGTTGACCGCACGGCGGCTGACGTTGGATTTGTCGTGGATCGGGCAGGCTTCGACACAATCGCCGCAGCCGGTACAGTCTTCCGGCGCCACCTGATAGCTGATATGGGTGCCGGCCGGAACGTCCTTGCTGCGTGCCGGGACATGCTTGAAGGTCGGCGGCGCGTCTTTCACCGCTTCGGCAGCGAAAGCACGCGCGCGGATGGCGGTGTGCGGACAGACCAGCACGCACTTGCCGCACTGGGTGCACAGGTCAGCATCCCAGACCGGGATTTCCAGCGCGATGTTGCGTTTCTCATATTGCGCGGTGCCGAGCGGATAGGTGCCGTCCGCGGGAAAGCCCGATACCGGCAGTTGATCGCCCTTGCCCTGATAGATCGGCAGGGTCAGGTCGCGGACGAAGTCAGGAATGTCTGCTGCATCTGCGGCGGCGGCAGGAACTGCGGCCTGCGCGTCGGCCCCAGCCGGGATGGCAACTTGATGCAAATGCGCCAGCGTCATATCAATGGCGCGGTAGTTCAGTTCTACCAGACGCTTGCTCTTTCTGCCGTAAGTCTTGTCGACCGCGTGCTTGATCGCGGCGATGGCCTCGTCTTTCGGCAGGATGCCGGAGATGGCGAAAAAGCAGGTCTGCATGATGGTGTTGATGCGCCGCCCCATGCCGGCTTCGGCGGCCACCGCATAGGCGTCGATGGCCCAGAATTGCAGGTTCTTGTCGCGAATCTGTGCGCGCATGTTCTGCGGCAGCGAGTTCCACACCTGATCCGCCGGAGTCGGCGTGTTGAGCAGAAAGACGCCATGGGGCGCGGCGTGTTCAAGCAGGTCGTAGCGCTCGACGAACACCGTCTGGTGGCAGGCGACGAAGCCGGCCATGCCGGCCTCCACCAGATAGGTCGAGCGAATCGGGGCCGGGCCGAAGCGCAGGTGCGAAACGGTGACGGCACCGGATTTTTTGGAGTCGTAGACGAAATAGCCCTGCGCCTGCAGGCCGGTGGCTTCGCCGACGATCTTGATCGAGTTCTTGTTGGCCGACACCGTACCGTCGGCGCCCAGTCCCCAGAACACGGCGTGCTGCAGCTTGTGCGCCGCATCGGTGCGGTAGCTTGCATCCCACGGCAGCGACAGGTGAGTGAGGTCGTCGTGGATACCGATGGTGAACTGGCGTCTGGTCACGGGCTGCGCCAGTTCATCGAACACGGCCTTGACCATGCCGGGAGTGAACTCCTTGCTGGCAAGACCGTAACGACCACCGATCACACGCGGCATGCTGCGCATGCTTTCTGCTGCTGCCTGCGCCAGCGCGGTCACCACATCCTTGTAGAGTGGCTCGCCGTCGGCGCCCGGCTCCTTGCAACGGTCGAGCACGGCGATGGCTTTTGCACTGGTTGGCAGAGCGGCCAGCAGGGCATCCGCCGCCAGCGGCCGGTAAAGCCGCACCTTCAGCACCCCCACTTTTTCGCTGCGGGCCAGCAGGTGATCCACGGTTTCGTGGACGGTCTCGGCGCCGGATCCCATGAGCACGATCACGCGCTCGGCATCCGGCGCGCCGACATAGTCGAACAGGCGGTAGCGGCGTCCGGTGAGTTCGCCGAAACGGTCCATCGCCGTTTGCACGATCTGCGGAAACGCGTCATGGAAGGGATTGGCGCGCTCACGCGACTGGAAGAACACGTCCGGATTCTGCGAGGTGCCGCGCAGCACCGGATGCTCGGGTGAGAGCGCACGCACGCGGTGTTCGGCAATGTGGCCGGCGTCGAGCATGGCGCGCACGGTTTCCGCTTCCACTGCGACGATTTTCGCCACTTCATGCGAGGTGCGGAAACCGTCGAAGAAATGGATTACCGGAATGCGTCCTGCCAGCGTCGCCGCCTGTGCGATCAGCGCGAGGTCCTGAGCCTCCTGCGGCGAATTGGAGGCAAGCAGCGCGCAGCCGGTGGCACGGCAGGCCATCACGTCGGAATGATCGCCAAAGATCGACAACGCATGCGTCGCCAGTGCACGTGCCGCCACGTGCAGGACGAAAGGTGTCAATTCGCCGGCGATCTTGTACAGGTTGGGAATGAACAGCAGCAGGCCCTGGCTGGCGGTGAAGCTGGTGGCCAGCGCGCCGGTCGTCAGCGCGCCATGCAGCGCACCAGCGGCACCGGCTTCCGACTGCATCTCGATGATCTTGGGCACCGCGCCCCACAGATTGGGCTTGCCCTGCGAGGCCCATTCGTCCGCCCACTCGCCCATGTTCGACGCCGGCGTGATGGGGTAGATCGCAATGACCTCGTTGCCGAGATAGGCCATGCGGGCAACGGCTTCGTTGCCATCGATGGTGAGCGTGGTTCTTGACGCTTTAGCGTCTTTAGAACCACGGCCTACCTCTTGCGGGTGGAGCGTGGTTGTTGCCGATTCATCGGCTTTGCAACCACGGCCTACCCCTTGCGGGTGGAGCGTGGCGGTCATGACGACCCTTTCAGGACAAGGCTATCCTTTATTCTAGCCCGGAGTCGCGAATCTGACAGCCCCGACAGGATTTTGTGTGCCTGTGCGGCAATTTCCGGTGTGATTTATTCGTCGCGCAGCGCATCCACCGGGTTCAGCCGGGCGGCGCGCATGGCGGGAACGACACCGGCCGCCAGTCCGATCAGCATCGATGCCAGCAGGGCTCCCATGGCGTAATCCCACGGCGTGTTGACTGGCAGGCCGCTTACCGTGGCTTTCAACAGCGCGGCGATGCCGGCGCCGACGGCCAGTCCGCCGAGTCCGCCCAGGGTGGACAGCACCGTGGATTCCGTCAGGAACAGGGTGCGAATCTGCGCCCGCGTCGTGCCCAGGGCGGTGAGCAGGCCGATCTCGGCGACGCGTTCGGCCACGGCAATGTGCATCAGCGTGACCATGCCGACCGCGCCCACCAGCAGGGAGATGCCACCGAGTGCGGCTACGGCGAAGGTCAGCACGTTGAGCACGGTGGTGAGCGTGTCGAGCATCTGCTGCTGCGGCGTCAGGGTGAAATCCTCACGGCCGTGACGCGCGATCAGGATGCGCCTGGCGTCCTCGATCACGGCAGGCAACGGCGAGCCGGGCCGGTAGGCAATATGGATTTCCATCACGCCTTCGCGGTTGAAGACTTCCAGCGCGCGGGTGGTGGGCAGGTAGACCGTGTCGTCGAGATCGAAACCCAGTACCTGGCCCTTGGGTGCCATGACGCCAATGATCCGGAAGCGCGACGTGCCGACCTGCAGCGTGGCGCCGAGCGGATTGGCGCTGCCGAACAGTTCGGTGCGCACCTTGGCGCCCAGCACGGCGTAGGCGCGCGGATTGCGCGGGTCATCGGCGGGCAGGAACTGGCCGACCGCGACCTGCATGTTGAAGGCGCGGGAAAAGTCCGGGCCTTCGCCATACACGGTCACGCGCCGGCTGCGGCCCTGGGCGCGTACTTCTGCATTGCCCATCACGCCGGCATTGGTGTATTGCGCGTAGCGCGAGGTCTGCAGGGCCAGCGCGTCGTCCACCGTCAGCAGGCGTGAACTGCCGATGGAGCCGACCGAGGAACCGCGTGCACTGGTCTTGCCCGGCGTGACGGTGATGATGTTGGTGCCGAACTGGGTGAACTCGGACAGGACAAAACGGTGGATGCCGTCACCAATGGAGGTGAGCAGGATCACCGCAGCAATGCCGACGCCGATGCCGAGTGCAGACAGGAAGGTGCGCAGGCGGTGGGCGGTGAGCGCGTGCAGGGCGAAACGCAGGGTGTCGGCGAGGTTCATTCAGGACCCCTTTTTTGTCCGCGAAGGACGCGAAGAAACGCGAAGAAAAGAAAAAACGTGCGGCAAAGAAAAACTCCACATGACACGGCATGTGGGCAGCCCCACGACGATACGCTTATGGTTTTCTTCGTGCCCTTCGCGTCCTTCGCG
>JANJUT010000085.1 GCA_024710445.1 Thiobacillus sp. | reverse complement strand
GGGCGGCCTCCACCAATGCTTCGGCGACGCGTTGCGGTGCATCATGCAGTTTCAATAATTTGTGTAATTCCAGCTGGCCGAGCGGCTCCCACACCCCGTCGCATGCCAGCAGGAAGACATCGCCCCCGGCCAGGTCGCCTTCGCCAAAATCGGGCAGCACATGGGTGTCGAGTCCCATCGCGCGCTTCAGCACATGCGACATGCCGGGCGTTTCCCAGACGTGATCGGTGGTCAGTGCATCCAGCGTTTCGCCGCGCATCCGGTACAGGCGGCTATCGCCTACGTGGGCGTAGTGATATCGACGCCCGCGCAGCACCAGCGCGGTGAGCGTGGTGGCCATGCCGCCGGGGTCGGTGCGCGAGGCGATCTGGCCATGCAGCCAGCGATTGATCGCCGTGAGCACGGTGCCCAGCGCATGGGGGATTTCCCAGGTGTCAGGGGTGGCGTAGTAATCGGCAAGCAGATTGCGCACCGAGGATTCGGCCGCCTCGCGGCCATGACTGCCGCCAGACACGCCATCGGCCATCACGGCAAGCATGCCCTTGGCGGCCGCGAGCTGCGGGTCGGCCGGCTCGACAAAGCCGCCATAGTCCTCGTTCCGCTCGCGCGGGCCGGTGGCAGTGGCGTAGCCGAATTCGAGGATCAGGGGCATGAGTGCTTAGCGTCGAGAGTAGTGAGATGCGCGGTGAGCAGATTATAGAAGCGTCCGACTCTCGACTCTCGACTCTCCGCTCTCCGCTCGTCCTAAACCCGCGCGCCGGACATCGCCGCCGCACCCCAGGTCGTGCGCCAGCGCTGCTTCACCATGGTGAGTCCGGTCAGTGCCACGAAGCACAAGCCGGCAAAGATCAGCAGGCCGATCTGGTAATCACCGGTTTGCCCCTTGATATAGCCCAGGCTGGCGGCGAGGTAGAAACCCCCGATACCGCCGGCCATGCCGACCATGCCGGTCATCACGCCGATTTCCTTGCGGAAGCGCTGCGGCACCAGCTGGAACACCGCGCCATTCCCCACGCCGAGACTGCTCATGGCCAGCATGAATCCGGTAAGCGCGATATACGCATTGGGCGAACCGAAGCTGACGATGATGAGAAAAATACCCGCCAGCAAATACATGATCAGCAGGGCACGGATGCCGCCGATGCGATCAGCCAGCATGCCGCCCATGGGACGCACCAGCGAACCGGCAAACACGCATGCGGCAGTGAAATAACCCGCTTCGACCGGCGGCATGCCGTACTGGTCGTTGAAGTAGATGGTGAGACTGGACGCCAGTCCGACGAAGCCGCCAAAGGTGACGAAATAGAAGAACATGAACCACCAGGCATCACGGTCTTTCAGCACGTTCATGTACTGGTGCAAGGACTTGGGCGGCGGACAGTCGGGCGCATCCCTGGCGAAGAGCAGGTACACCAGAAACGCCGTCCCCACCGGGATCAATGCCAGGCCGAATACGTTGCCCCAGCCATAAGCCACCGCCAGTGCCGGTGCGAACAGGGCCGCGATCACGGTGCCGGAATTGCCCGCCCCCGCAATGCCCAGCGCGGTGCCCTGGTGCTGCGGCGGATACCAGCGCGAGGCGAGCGGCAGGGCCACAGCAAAGGCCGCACCGGCAAAGCCGAGCGCTGCCCCAAGAACGAGCACTTCACGGTAACTGTGTATGCCGAACAGCCAGGCCCAGGCCAGCGCGGTCATCACCACCAGTTGACCAATCAGTCCGGCTTTCTTGGGCTTGAGGTGATCGACCAGCACGCCCATGAGGACGCGCAACAGTGCGCCGGCAAGAACCGGCGTGGCCACCATCATGCCCTTTTGGGCGGCGGTGAGGCCCAGCGTGGCGGCGATCTGCACGCCCAGTGGTCCCAGCATCACCCACACCATGAAGGCGATATCGAAATACAAAAATGCCGACAGCAGCGTAGGCGTATGCCCCGACTTCCAGAAGTCGCGTGTCATGAAAAACTCCGTTCAGTAATTATTTGTTGTCAGTCAGGGCGGCTGCCCTGCCCCTGGTTCTCCGCACCAGGCGGAGACAGTCATTCGTTCAGGCTGCAGTGGCCTCGGCAGCGGCCAGGTCCAGCCACACCCGCCCATCCTCGACCTTGACCGCGAATTCGCGCGCACAGCCGTTATCCGGCGCCGACGCACATCCGCTATCGAGCTCGATGTTCCAGCCGTGCATCGGGCAGGTCACTTTTTTACCGTGGACGATGCCTTGCGACAGTTGCCCGCCCTTGTGCGGGCAGCGATCCTCCAGCGCAAAGATTTCATCGTCGGCATTGCGGAACACGGCGATGTCGATCGTGCCGTAGCGCACCACGCGCGCGCCGAGTTTGGGGATGTCGCTGACGCTGACAACAGCGGTCCACGGGTTCAGATCAGTTTGGCTCATGGCGTTTTCCTTTAGACCACAACAGTTTCGAATTCATGTTTGAGCTTGCCTTCCCTGGCGCGCTCGACCCATGGATCGCGTTCGACCGACAGCGCGAACACCATGCGCTCATACAGCGCACGCCGTCCTTCGGCATCGTCGAGGATTTTCTTCTTCACGTAGTCGAGGCCGACACGTTCGATGTAGTGCACGGTGCGATCGAGATAACGTGCCTCTTCGCGGTACAGCTGCAGGAAGGCGCCCGAATACTCCATCACTTCCAGATCGGTTTTCACCTTGACCAGGAACTGCGCCACCTCGGTCTTGATGCCGCCGTTGCCGCCGATATAGATTTCCCAGCCGGAATCGACGCCGATGATGCCGATGTCCTTGATCGCGACTTCGGCGCAGTTGCGCGGGCAGCCGGACACCGCCAGCTTGACCTTGTGCGGCGCCCACATCTTGAAGAACGCCTTTTCCAGATCGATGCCCAGCTGGGTCGAGTTCTGCGTGCCGAAACGGCACCATTCCGATCCGACGCAGGTCTTCACCGTGCGCAGCGCCTTGCCGTAGGCATGGCCGGACGGCATGTCGAGATCGGCCCAGATCTTCGGCAGGTCTTCCTTCTTGATGCCGAGCAAATCAATGCGCTGTCCGCCGGTGACGTGAACCGCCGGCACCTTGTATTTGTCGGCCACATCGGCAATGCGACGCAACTCGGCCGGCGTCGTGTTGCCGCCCCACATGCGCGGGATCACCGAATAGGTGCCGTCTTTCTGGATGTTGGCGTGGGCGCGCTCGTTGATGAAACGCGATTGCGGATCATCCTCGGCCTCGCCCGGCCAGGTGGAGATCAGGTAGTAGTTGAGCGCCGGACGGCAGCTGGCACAGCCGTTGGGCGTGCGCCATTCCATGAAGGTCATCACCTGGGGAATCGTCAGCAGCTTGTTCTGCCGGATCGCCGCACGGACTTCTTCATGGGTGTAGTCGGTGCAGCCGCACATCGACCTGGCCTTGGTGGCGGGCGAGTAATCGCCGCCCACGGTGACCGCCAGAATCTGTTCGACCAGGCCGGTACACGAGCCGCACGAAGCGGAAGCCTTGGTGTGCTTGCGCACGTCTTCCAGCGTGAACAGGCCCTTCTCGCGGATCGCCTTGACGATGTCGCCCTTGCACACACCATTGCAGCCGCACACTTCCATGTCGTCGGTCATGGTGGCGGCCTTGTTGACGCCGCCGTGGCCGAGGTTGCCGCAATGATCCTGGCCGAACATCAGGTGGTCACGCAGCTCGCTGACATTCTTGCCGTCGCGCAGCAGCGAGAAATACCAGGAACCGTCGACGGTGTCGCCATACATCACGCCGCCGACCAGCTTGTCGTCCTTGATGACGAGCTTCTTGTAAACGCCGCCGAGAGGATCGGAATAGAGAATCGATTCGGTGCCTTCTCCGCCGATGAAATCGCCGGCGGAGAACAGGTCGATGCCGGTGACCTTGAGCTTGGTCGAGGTCACCGAGCCCTGGTAACGGCCGATGCCGTAATGCGCCAGATGGTTGGCGCACACCTTGGCCTGTTCGAACAAGGGCGCGACCAGGCCGTAGGCGATCCCGCGATGTGCCGCGCATTCGCCGACGGAATAGATGCGCGGATCGAAGGTCTGCATGGTGTCGTTGACGACCACGCCACGGTTGCAATGCAGCCCGGCGGATTCAGCCAGCTCGGTGTTGGGGCGGATGCCGACGGCCATCACCACCAGATCGGCAGGGATGGAATCGCCATCCTTGAAACGGATCCCGGCCACGCGACTCCCTTCTCCCGCATGCGGGGGAAGGGCTGGGGATGGGGGAGATTTTCCGTCGCAGCTCGCCGCATTTTCCCTCTCCCCCACCCCTCACCCCCTTGCGGGAGAGGGGCTTGAAACCAGTTCAGGCGTCTGCTTTTGCAGCAGAAACTTCATTCCTTTTTCTTCCAGGCTTTTCTGCAGCAGGCGCGCGGCGGGCTCGTCGAGCTGGCGCTCCATCAGCCACGGGCCGATATGCACCACGGTCACGTCCATGCCGCGCTTCATCAGGCCATTGGCGGCTTCCAGGCCGAGCAGGCCGCCGCCGATGACGACCGCATGCCGGTACTGGCTGGACGCCTGCACCATGGCATCGACATCGGCAATATCGCGAAAGCTGATCACGCCCGGCAGGTCGGCGCCCGGCACCGGCAGCATGAAAGGATTGGAACCGGTGGCGAGCAGCAGGCGGTCGTATTCGGCGCGTGTGCCGTCTTCGGTTTCGACCGCGCGTGCGCGGCGGTCGATCTTCACCACCTTCTTGCCCGTGTGCAGGGTGATCTTGTTGTCGCTGTACCAGTCGAGCGGGTTCAGCACGATATCGTTCATCGTCTGCTCACCCGCCAGCACCGGCGACAACAGAATGCGGTTGTAGTTGGGGTGCGGCTCTGCGCCGAACACGGTGATGTCGTAGATATCGGGGGCCAGCTTCAGCAGCTCTTCCAGTGTGCGCACACCGGCCATGCCATTGCCGACCATCACCAGCTTCATCCTGGGGCCCTTGTCCATGGGGGTACTCATATCCATCCCGCTACTCCAAACATAAATGCTTAAAAATGATGACCAGAAAAACCTTGAGTCTGTACATAGCAACGGCTATGCCAGGTTTTCGAGAGCACGTATCAAGTTGTTTTTAAAGCGCTTTAAGGTTTGGCGTGATGGCAGGGCTGTTATGCGTGCACCATCCGGGTGCCGTCATGAATAGCGTGCACCGAATTCACGCGGCCGCCCGGCCAAAGCCGTTGATCGCAGTAATCGCACGCGCCTGATTGAGATCTTCGGTGTAACCGGCGGCATACAGGCACACCGCCAGCTGATTGCGGATGGGCAAGGGCAAGAACATGTGATCGCGCATGACATTGCCGATCCATGTGCCGGTTGCACGGGCATCCAGAGAGGGCAAATTGACCTGGGACGGCGTGTGCGCCTGTGCTTCGTAGACACGCTGCGATTGCCCGTCCTGCACCAGCACCATATCCGGCCGCTGTTGCGGATCGGCAAAGGCCTCGCCTTCGCAACCCTGCAGCATCAAGGCCTGCCCGCCCAGGGCTTCGAGCACGACTTGCGTCGTCACCATTTCCGCTTCCGCAGCCACGGGCGTCACGCGCATCGAATGCTCGCCCAGCACATCGGCCTGCGCCACCAGCCGGGTGACCCAGCCATCGATGCCCAGCCGCGCACGCAAGGCCAGCAGGGAAGCCAGGCCGGGATTCAGCAGCGCCACCGGCGCAAACGCCAGCCCGTCATCGAGCAGGCCGGCATTGACCTGCGCCGCCGTGCTGCACGGCATGATGCCCAGCTCGCGCAGCACATAGGCCGCGGCGACGCCACTGCCGCCTTCGAGCACCCCATGAATCAGAACCGGGATACCAAAACTTTTCAGCAACAGCGCCACCAGCGGGGTGAGGTGCGGACATGACCGCACACCATGATAGGCAGGCAATACCACCGTGCGATACGGGCCGGTCGGTGCGCTGAAACCAGGCAGGCGTTCGGCCAGCGCCATGTGCAGGCCGAGCCACCCATCCAGCCCGGGGTCGCGCTGATTGAGCGCTACCAGGAAAGCCGCGGTTTCCAGTTCCGGCACCCCGCCATCGAGCAGGGCGGCGCCCAGCGCACGCGCCTCGACATAGGCCAGGCTTTCGCCCGACTCGATCTGACGGATCAACGTGGCGTAGCTCATGGTTTTTTATCCGCGAAGGACGCGAAGAAACGCGAAGAGAACCCAAGAAGAGAAAACCTCGACGCGGCCCTAAAGGAACAGCCTTTTCTTCGTGCCCCTTCGCGTCCTTCGCGGATGAAATGGGTTCTTGAATTCATGCCGCCATCCGTTTGCTGGCGATCAGGTTTTTCAGTTCCGGCACGCACGAGCCGCACTCGGTGCCGCACTTGAGACTGGCCTGCAACGCAGCCAGATCCGCGCCCGCCGCGACAGCCGCGACGATGTCGTCCCTGGCCACATTCAGGCAATTGCATATGATCGGACCGCGCCCGGCCTTGCCTTCCGGGGCCTGTTCGACCGGCGCCAGCAGCCAGTTGCGCACCTCCATGGCCGAAGCGCCTTCGGCAATCAACCCCTTGATCCAGTCGCGCGCGGCGGTCTCGCCGGAAAGCCGGGCGCCGGTAATCACGCCTGCGTCCACGCGCACTTTTTTCCAGATGCCCCGGCGCGCGTCCTGGTAGTTCATGGTCAGCAGCGGATCATCCAGTCCGAATGCCGCGTCCATCGACTGCACCAGCGACTCGGGCAGCGGGCCTTCGCTCGCGGTCTCGAATACCAGCACGGTGTTGTCGCGTCCGGCGAGACTGATGGAGGCGTAATCGAATTGCCCGATAAATGCCTGCGCACACTGCAGCAGGCTTGCACCCTCGCCCCGCCGCATGATCGTCCGCCGATACGGCAGCACGGCTTTTTCCACCTGCACGGCGGCATGCTTGAGTTCCGGTTGCCGGGAAACCGGATCAACGCTGTCGAGCGTCAGGGTATTCACCCCATGCCCGGCCATGAATCGCCCCCCCCAATGCATGGGGATAAACAGCTGGCTTGCGCGCAGTTCCCCGCTTGCCTGCACTTTGATGACGAGGCTGCCGCGCCGGCTTCTGACCCGCACCAGATCGCCATCCTTGAATTGACGACGATCCATGTCCTGCCGGTTCATCGACAGCAAGGGCGCTTCGACATGGGAATACAGACGGGCCACCAGCCCGGTCCGGCTCATGCCGTGCCACTGGTCGCGCAACCGGCCGGTGTTCAGATGCAGGGGATAACGCGCGTCGATCGGCTCGGCCACCGGGCGGTACGGCGCCGCATGAAAGCGCGCGCGCCCGCTGCCGGTCGGATAGAGGCCGTCCGCATACAGGCGGGGCGTGCCGGCGGTCGCGCCTTCCGGAAACGGCCATTGCCGCGGCGCCTGCTCCAGCAGCGCATAGCTCAGGCCGGTGATATCGAGATCGCGCCCGCGCGTGGTTTCCCGATGTTCGTTGAACACGGCTTCCGGGCTGGCGTAGGCAAACAGTCGTGCGCCCTTCTCGGGCATCAGGCGCCGCGCAAATTCGCTGACAATCTCCCAGTCGGCCCGTGCCTCGCCGGGGGGCGGCACCGCAGCACGCACACGCGAAATACGGCGTTCGGAGTTGGTCACCGTGCCTTCAGTTTCGCCCCAGGCGCAAGCCGGCAGCAGCACATCGGCATACTGCGCCGTCTCGGTGTTGGCAAATGCCTCCTGCAGCACCACGCACTCCGCCGTCTGCAGCGCTTCATGCACCTGTTCCTGGTCAGGCATCGACTGTGCGGGATTGGTGCCGGCAATCCAGATTGCCTTGATCTCGCCCCGCTTCACCGCTTCGAACAGTTCAATCGCCGTTTTGCCCGGTGCGGCAGGAACCGCATCCACTCCCCACAGACGCGCGACTTCAGCGCGATGCCCGGGATTGGCAAGGTCACGATGCGCCGATAGCAGATTGGCCAGCCCGCCCACCTCGCGTCCGCCCATGGCATTGGGCTGTCCGGTCAGCGACAGCGGCGCCGCGCCCGGCTTGCCGATCTGCCCGGTGGCCAGATGCAGATTGATCAGTGCGGCATTCTTGTCGACGCCGCAGCTGGACTGGTTCAAACCCTGGCAATACAGCGACAGCGTCGGACCGGCCGCAAACCAGCGTGCGGCCTGCACGATGTCGGCCGCTGCCACGCCACAAATCGGTGCGACCTTTTCCGGCGTGTACTCGCGCACCATCGCGCGCAGTTCGGCCCAGTTTTCGGTGTGCGCGGCGATGCTGTCGCGATCGGTCAGCTCTTCCCACATCATCACGTTGAGCATGGCGTGAAACAGCGCCACGTCGGTGCCCGGCAAAATGGCCAGATGCAGATCCGCCTCGTTGGCCGTGTCGGTACGGCGCGGATCCACCACGACCAGCCTGAGTTGGGGGTTGGCCTTGCGTGCCGCCTCAATCCGGCGAAACACGATCGGATGGGCATAAGCGGTGTTCGAGCCGGCGATGAATATCGTTCCGGCGTGATCGATATCCTCGTAGCAGCCGGGTGGCGCATCGGCGCCCAGCGTGGCTTTGTAGGCTGCCACCGCGGACGACATGCACAGGCGCGAATTGGTATCGACGTTATTGGTGCCGATCAGTCCCTTGGCCAGTTTGTTGAAAACGTAATACGCCTCGGTGGTGAGCTGGCCGGAGATATAGAACGCGACGGCATCCGGCCCATGTTCGCGAATGATCGAGCCGAACTTTCCGGCAACGTGATCAAGCGCCGCATCCCAGCCCACTTGCTGGCGCGGCGATGTCCTGCCGGTACGCAGTTCAGGAGAAAGCACGCGGCCCCCCGCCTGGGCAGACAGTGCCAGCGCCGCCCCCTTGGTACACAGCTTGCCATGGTTGGCTGGATGCGCAGGATCACCCTTCACGCCAGTAACTTGCCCGGCATCGGATTCAATCAGCACCCCGCACCCGGTACCGCAGAAACAACAGACAGATGAAACGACAGACATGGCCACTCCTTGTCCCTGTCTGCGAGCAGAGTCTGTGCCAGGTCGCGGCAGCGTAATAAAACCAAAGAGTTAGCGTCATCCAGTCTGGCACAAAAGGCTGTGTGCGCTCACCCACAGTGCGCAAACAGGAGGAGATGCCGCAAATTGGTGCACCCGGTCAGATCGGGGGCATTTAAGTCTGTGGCTGGCCAGCCGCTATATCACGTTACAGGCAGGTCTCCCGATTGACGGACCCAGCCGAAATATCGGCCTTCGTGGTCAGAACCACTGTTTTTCAATGCGCACCATCGTTTTCCCCGCGACCTAAGATGCAAACTGCGGGTTTGTTGGTGGCACGGCTTCAGGTACGCGCCCCGCATACCCTTGTGGGACACGGTTTGCTCAGTCAACTGTCTGGATAAGGCTCCATAGGGGAGGCACCGCTTGAGTATTCTTGGGTTTGTTTCCAGGCACCGAATCACCTATTTGCGCCTCACCATTCTGGGGATCGCGCTGGTGTGGGCGTTTGCAACAACGCAGATGATTTTCGTGTACGAGCTCAAGGTCCCGCGTTATTTCTATATCGCACCCACGCTGCTTGGGACGGTCATCGGCCTGCTGCTCGCCACCCTCGTCGCCCTGCGCAAGGAGGTGATGGCGGGACAGCGCATGTTCCGCGCGGTGGCGGACATGGCCCAGGAATTCATCTATGTTCGCCGCGTCGACGGCAGCTACGACTATGTCTCGCCCTCCTGCGAGCAGATAACCGGCTACCCGGCAGAGGATTTCTATGCCCAGCCGAGCTTCATGAATACCCTGATCCATGCCGAAGACCAGGCCGTCTGGCACCAGCATGTGCATCACATGGATCACCTTGGTACACCGGAAAAACTCGTGATCCGAATTCACACGCGTAGCGGCGAACTGCGCTGGCTCGAGCATCTGTGCACCGACGTGCGTGATGCACAGGGCAAGATCCTGGGCGTGCGCTCCGCCAATCTCGACATTACCGAGCGCATCAAGCACGAACAGGCCCAGTCTATCGCTGCCGTCGCCTTCGAAACCCACGAGGCCATACTCATCACCGACCGCCACTCCCGCATCCTCCGGGTGAATCGTGCATTCTGTGAGATCACCGGCTATGCGGCCGACGAAGTCATCGGCCAGACACCCGAACTGCTCAGTTCGGGGCTCCAGGACCAGGCGTTTTATACCGGGATGTGGACAACCCTGAACACGCTGGGACGATGGTCGGGCGAGCTGTTTGACCGTCGCAAGAATGGCGAGATCTACCCGAAACACCTGACCATCACCGCCGTGCCCGACCCGTCCGGCGAAGTCGCCTATTACGTCGGCACCTTCAGCGACATTACGGAACGCAAGGAAGCCCAGGAAAAGATCAACCGCCTCGCCTATTACGATCCGGTGACGAACCTGCCCAACCGCCGCCTGCTGCTCGACCGGCTCGCACAGGCGACAGCGGCCAGTCAGCGCCATGGCCACCATGGTGCGGTGCTGTTCATCGACATCGACAACTTCAAGAATCTCAACGATACCCGGGGCCACGACGAGGGCGATCAGTTGCTGGTCGAAGTGGCGGAAAGCCTGTTGGCCTGCGTGCGTGCCGAAGATACGGTGGCGCGGCTGGGCGGCGACGAGTTCGTGGTCCTGCTCGAAGACCTGGGCAAGGGCGGACCGGCCGCGGCCTCCCAGGTGGAATCCACCGCCGAGAAAATACTCCGTGCCATCAACCGGTCCTACCAGTTGAAGGGAAAACCGTACTACTGCACCTCCAGCATTGGTGCGACGATATTCAAGGGTCAGGATGAAAACATCGACGAACTGCTCAAGCACGCCGACGTTGCGCTATACCGCGCCAAGGATGCGGGGCGGGCCCGGTTACGATTCTTTGATCCGGCCATGCAGGCCGCGCAGGATGCCCGGGCGGACATGGAAGCCGATCTGCGCGAAGCCATCAGCCAGCAGCATTTCGCGCTTCACTATCAGCCACAGGTGGATTTTGCCGGCAACATTCTGGGCGCCGAGGCCTTGCTGCGCTGGAAACATCACCAACGGGGCGAGATATCGCCCGCGGCGTTCATTCCGTTCGC
Source organism: Thiobacillus sp. (assembly GCA_024710445.1). Classification (GTDB taxonomy): domain Bacteria; phylum Pseudomonadota; class Gammaproteobacteria; order Burkholderiales; family Thiobacillaceae; genus Thiobacillus. The sequence goes on along the minus strand of JANJUT010000085.1, from coordinate 743 downwards.
GGAAGAGTGCGGCCTGATTATCCCCATCGGCCGCTGGGTCCTGCAGGCTGCCTGTGCCCAGATCAAGGCCTGGGAAGATCACCCGGTCGCCAGTCAGCTTCGACTGGCGGTCAACGTCAGCGCCCGCCAGTTCATGCAGGTGGACTTTGTCGAGGATGTCATCCTGCAATTACAAACCAGTGGCGCCGATCCTGGCCGGCTCAAGTTTGAATTGACCGAAAGCGCATTGGTCGAAGGCATCGACGAAGTGACCGACAAAATGCGGCTGCTGAAAGCCGTCGGCATCAGTTTTTCCCTGGATGATTTTGGCACCGGCTATTCCTCGCTGTCCTATCTGCGGCGCTTACCGCTCGACCAGCTCAAGATTGATCGATCATTCGTCATGGACATCACCACCAACAACAGCGACGCGGTGCTTGCCCAGACGATCATCGGCATGGCGCGCAACCTCCGGCTGGACGTGATTGCCGAAGGCGTCGAAACGCAAGAACAGCTGGAACTGCTTGAGCAGCTGGGCTGCCATGGTTATCAGGGTTTCCTGTTCAGTCGTGCGGTGCCGCCGGATGAATTCGAGCAGCTTGTGATGAATGTTGGCGCAATCGAAGTCAAGTGAATTCCAGTCGTATCAGCATCGCCCAAGCGCTTGAAACCCGCGTGTGCACGCCCCCCCCTGGCCAAACGGCATCCCCGAGCTCAAGGACAAGCTCGGTCTGCAAACCGTACCGGATGAAAGCAAGGGCCGC
>JANJUT010000064.1 GCA_024710445.1 Thiobacillus sp. | reverse complement strand
CCGCGCAACAAGATCCTCTCCACTTCGTTGCTTTTCGTGGCGTTTTTGTACGAGGAGCAGACCCGGGGGGGCGTCTGGCTCATGCACTTCGACGATTTCGGCGACGGCGCCGACCACTGCACCATCTGCCACAAGTGCAAGAACCCCTGCCCGGTCGACATCGACTTCGGCGATGTCTCGATCGCCATGCGCAACATGCTGCGCAAGCAGGGCAAGAAGAAATTCAATCCCGGCACCTGGGCGTCGATGGCCTTTCTCAATGCGACCGACCCCACCACCATCAAGGCGCTCAGAAAGCCGTTGATCGAATGGGGCTACGCCGGCCAGCGCCTGGGGCACACGCTGTTCAAGCGCCTCGGTCTGATCCAGCCGCAAACGAAAAATCCGCCGGCCTCGCTGGGCAAGCCCAAGCTGGTGGCGCAGGTCATCCACCTGGTCAACAAGCCGATGCCAGGCGGGCTGCCGAAGAAAACCTCGCGCGCACTGCTGGGGCTGGAAGACGCCTCCATCGTGCCGATCCTGCGTGACCCGGCCAAGCTGACCGACGACAGCGACGCGGTGTTCTATTTTCCCGGCTGCGGTTCCGAGCGCCTGTTCTCTCAGGTCGGCCTCGCCACGCAGGCGATGCTGTACGAACTCGGCACGCAGACCGTGCTGCCGCCCGGCTACCTGTGCTGTGGCTATCCGCAGATTGCGGGCGGCCAGGCCGACAAGGGCGAAGCCATCACCGCGCAGAACCGCGTGCTGTTCCACCGCGTCGCCAACACGCTGAACTACCTCGACATCAAGACCGTGATCGTGTCGTGCGGCACCTGCATGGACCAGTTGCTGAAATATGAATTCGAGAAAATCTTCCCCGGCTGCCGCCTGCTCGACATCCACGAATACCTGATGGAAAAAGGCATCAAGCTCGACGGCGTGAGCGGCGAGAAATATCTCTACCACGACCCCTGCCACACGCCGATGAAGACCCACGCGCCGATGAAAGTCGCCAAGGCGCTGCTGGGCGACGGCGTGAAACTATCCGACCGCTGCTGCGGCGAATCCGGCACCCTGGCCGTCACCCGCCCGGACATCTCCACCCAGATCCGCTTCCGCAAGGAAGAGGAAATCCGTGCCGGCGTCGCCGCGCTCGGCGCCGGCACCCAGCCGGTCAAGCTGCTCACCAGCTGCCCCTCCTGCCTGCAGGGTCTGTCGCGCTACAGCGATGACACCGGCACCACGCCCGATTACATCGTGATCGAGCTGGCGAAAAAGCTGCTCGGGGAAAACTGGATGGAAAGCTACATCCATAAAGTCGGCAACGGCGGCGTCGAACGGGTGCTGCTGTAAGCAGGCTTCCTGGAAACAGCCGGATTCCGGGTGCGATTGCCGCCGGAATCCGGCCGTGCTAGCCTTCGGCTCGCGGAGATCCAGAACAAACACCTGACAAGAAGTCTAAATAAACTGGTCTTTTAGAGGGAAAACCCCATGCACGCCCGTTCAATCACGCTTACTGCCGCACTCATCGCCTGTGCACCCTACGCCTGGGCTGACACAGGCGTTGTCGATGTTTATGGATCCATTGTGATGAATCCACTGGCCACGCACGAAACCGTTTCAGTTGCAGCCGATTCTGGAAGCTTCAATTTTTTCAACCCCGATCCAACCTACGTTCCGTTGCTTGATGCCTCCACCACATCGGGCGTTGCCGCTCAGATTACAGGCTCGGGTTACACCGCCTCGGCCAACACCACGCTAGGGAGCAACCACGCCTATGCAAGCGCCAGCACCATGCCCGGCAACGTGCCCAGCGCAGGCAGCTTCTCCGGCTGGTATGACCAGGTCACGATCAACGGCAGCGTTGGAACCGGGACCGCCCTTTTCACAGTGCAATTGAACGGCACGGTCGATGTCGGCGCCCTGGCAGGCGGGTTGGCCTATACCCTGGGAACCAGCAGCGTGCACCCCAGCCAGCTCACCAGTAGCCTCCTAGCATTCAGCGTCCTCTCCACCCCCCTGTCCTGGCCGATGGATGCGGTGAATCCCATCGCCACGTATTTGCTTGGGGCGTCGCCATACAACGATACGTCAGTCCTTTTTAGCAGCGCGCCAATCGCCCCCACAATACCTTCGTCCCCCATAGGTGGAATTCCCGCACTTGAAGACCCGAGCCATCTTCTCGGAAGCGATGAAGGCATGGGTTTCCCCACCTACGACCTCGTATTGACGCCTGGCGCCGGGCAAAATGTGAACGTCACGCTGCAAGGCACGCTCAACTTCACTTATGGCGAATCGTTCTACCTGCTCAGCGGCTTTGGCACATCGGTGGTTGGCGATGGCCTGGGATTGTTTTGCCCGTTCTCCATTAGCGACACATGCACCGTCCCCGTTAAGGACGGTACCGGCGCCACCACCCTCGACTTCTCCAACAGCGCGAACCTCGTCAGCATCGGCCTGCCTGTCGGTGCAACCGCGAGCTTCGCCTCCGGCACCGCCTACAACGTTACCGCTGTTCCGGAACCCGCCGAGTGGCTGATGCTGCTGGCGGGTCTCGGTCTGGTGGGCTGGCGCGCACGCCGCCGCAGCTGAACCGCGGCTTGCCACCCACGACAACGCCCCGCATGATGCGGGGCGTTGTCTTTTGCGGAGCAGGATATGGCTGATTGCCCTTTGTGCGACATGCGTGGTGAAACGGTGCTGTGGCAGGACACGCGCTGCCGCGTGATCCTGGCCAACGAGCCGGACTACCCGGGATTCCTGCGGGTGATTCTGAATGCCCACATCAAGGAAATGACCGACCTGCCGGCCGCCGACCAAATGGCGCTGATGCGCGTGGTGTGGGTGGCTGAGTCCGCGCTGCGCGAAGTGCTGGCGCCCGACAAGATCAACCTCGCCTCGCTCGGCAACGTGGTGCCGCATCTGCACTGGCATGTGATCCCGCGTTTTGCGGATGATCCGCATTTTCCCAATCCGGTGTGGGGTGCGAAGCTGCGGAACACGCCGCATGCGGCACCGGCCGATCTGGCTTCGCTGCTGACTGCAGCGCTTGAAAACAGCTTGAATGGAGTGGCCGCGTCTGGCATTTCAACTGACCCGGCCTGAGCCAGAGAAGCCCTGAACAAGTCCTTCGACAAGCTCAGGACGAACGGCTAGTGATTAATTTCGTTAGTGGTTAAGACGTGACTTGGCACAGGGTCATCGTGCTTGGTCAATACTGAGTTGTTCTATCAGCGCCTGTCGAACCACACAGCAAACCAGCTTGTTCAGCACATCCCCAAGTTGAAAGATGCCGCTGGATTAGCCGGCGGCTTGCCCACGCTCGCGGAATGGAATGACGTTGTCGCCATCCTTCTCGCTGGCCGGTTCCCTGGGCTGCAGAACACGCTGGGCGGGAAAGATGACAGAGAAGGTGCTGCCCTTGCCGGGCGTGGACTGGATATCCAGGCGCGCGCCGTGGCGGGTGAGAACGTGTTTGACAATGGCAAGCCCCAGCCCGGTGCCGCCGGTTTCACGTGAGCGGCTGCGGTCGACGCGGTAAAAGCGTTCGGTCAGGCGTGGGATGTGCTCGGCGGCGATACCTTCGCCGGTATCGGTCACGGAAAAGATGCCTTCGCCATTGCGCTCGCGCCAGGCCAGGGTGATTTCGCCGCCTTCGGGGGTATAGCGGACGGCGTTCGATACCAGATTGCTGAGGGCGCTGCGGATTTCCTGCAGGCCGCCTTTCAGGCTGGCGGCGCTGTCGAGAGTCAATGTCACCTGATGCCGTCCCCGGCTCAGGGATTCAGCCTCGGATTTCAGGCTGCGCGCCAGATCGTGTACATGGATGACTTCGTCCTTGAGCGAATTTTCATCGCCCTCCAGCCGCGACAGCACCAGCAGGTCGTCCAGCAGGTGCTGCATGCGCCGGGTGTGGTCCAGCATCAGATCAAAATAGCGCTTCGTTTCAGTGGCTGGCAATTCCTGGGCGTCGGCCAGGGTTTCGACAAACCCGCCCACCACGGTGAGCGGCGTGCGCAGTTCGTGCGAGACGTTGGCGATGAAGTCGCGGCGCATGGCGTCGACGCGTTCGAGGTCGGTGATGTCGCGCGCGACCAGCAGCTTCTGCGCCGAACCGAACGGTACCAGCTGCACGGACAGTGTCAGTTCGCGATTGATCGGCGATTTGCACACCAGACGCTGTGAATAATCGGCAGCATCAAGAAATTCCAGGAAATGGGCCTGCCGCAGCAGATAACGGATGAACTGGCCGCGGTCGCGCTCGCAATCCAGCCCCATGTATTTGCGCGAGGCGGGATTGCACCATTCGATCTGCTCGCTGCGGTTGAGAATGACCATGCCGTCCGGCACGGCCTGCGCGGCGTGTTCGAACTGTTCGAGCGCGCTGGTGAGTTCGCTGCGGCTGGTGCGCTGGCGACGCTGAAGTTTCTGCAGACGGTAGAAAATATCGCCCCAGGTGCCGGTGGCATCGGGCGGGTCGACTTCATCCGGGTTTTCCAGCCAGCGCGCCAGGCGGAATTCCTGCCACAGGCGGCGCAGCATCACGAACGCCTGCACGCCTGCCAGAAATCCCAGCGCGGCGATCCAGCCCGAGCCCGCCCACAATATCAGCGCCACCAGCAATACGCTGGCCAGCACACTCAGCGGCCGCCACCAGAAACCCATATTCAGCTGCCCATTGAAACCACGGTTGAGGAATTATCCCACTTCGGCCGAAAAGCGATAGCCCGAACCGCGTACCGTCTGAATCAGTTCGGAATGGCCGGAAGGCTCCAGCGCCAGACGCAAGCGGCGGATATGGACATCGACCGTGCGCTCTTCCACGAACACGTCGTCACCCCACACCTGGTCAAGCAACTGGGTGCGCGAATACACGCGCTCGGGATGGGTCATGAA
>JANJUT010000059.1 GCA_024710445.1 Thiobacillus sp. | reverse complement strand
CTTGCGCCTAGGTCTGCACCCAAATCAACCTCAGCGTTTCCCCAATTTATTCATTAACGAGCCCTGACTGCCTGTGCAGCGTGATCTGCCCGTTCTGAGCCTGCTGCGCAACGACCGGCTATCCGCGGCGCTGATCCTGCTGTTGATCGCGCTGCTGACTACCCACAGCGGCATTCTGAGCCGGGTCGACAATCTGCTGTACGACCTGGGACAACGGCTGCATATCCGTCCGCCCCCCGCCGATATCGTTATCGTCGCCATCGACGAAAACAGCCTGTCCAAGCTGGGCCGCTGGCCGTGGTCGCGGCGCCTGCATGCGGCGCTGGTCGATCGTCTGAAGGCCGATGGCGCACGGGTGATCGGCCTGGATCTGGTGTTTGCCGAACCCGATACGGCCGACCAGCCGGCAGATGCCGAACTGGCCGCTGCGGTTCAGCGGGCGGGCAACGTGGTGCTGCCGGTGCTGCTGGAAAGCAGCCGCGTCAACGGCCAGTTGCTGGAAACCCTGCCGTTGCCGCAACTGCTGGAACAGGCGGTGGCGCTGGGCCGGGTGCACGTCGAACTCGATCAGGACGGAATCGCCCGCAGCATCTTTTTATGGGAGGGCGTGGGCACACCGGTGTGGCCGCACTTTGCGCAGGCGGTGCTGGCAACGGCGGGGCAGTTGCCCGCTTCGTTCAGCCAGACGCCGCCGGCGACGCTTGACGCTGCGCCGTTTGCACTGGTGCGCCAGGGGCAACGCCGCATCAGCTATCTGGGCCCGCCGGGGCACATGCAGACGCTGTCGTACGTGCAGGTGCTGACCGGCGAATTCCCCACCGGCATGTTCACCGACAAACTGGTGCTGGTGGGCGCCACTGCAGCCGGCATGGGCGATTTGCTGCCGACGCCGGTGTCGGGACTGCGCCAGCCGATGTCCGGGGTGGAGGTGCACGCCAACGCGCTGGCGTCGATGCGCAGTGACAGGTTGATAAGCGCGGTACCGTCCGGCATCGCCTTGATCATGGCGGCGCTGCTGGCACTGATGCCGTTGCTGTGGCTGCCGCGCCTGAGTCCGCTGGGCGGCCTGATCGCGAGTGCGGTGTGGTTTGTCGCGGTGGCTGCGGCGGCGATTGCCCTGCCGGCGTGGGTGCATGCCTGGATGCCGGTTGCCGGCGCGCTGCTGGCGATCCTGCTGGCCTATCCGGTTTGGAGCTGGCGGCGGCTGGAGAGTGCGGGCCGCTTTCTCGACCACGAACTGAAACGCCTGCGCCAGGAGTTGGGGCCGGTGGCCGAGGTTCAGCCGAAAGCGCCCTTGCATGATCCTTTTGAAACCCGTATCCAGCAGGTGCAGGCGGCCGCGCACCGCTTGCGCCATTTGCAGGAGGAACGCAGCGAAACACTGGCGTTCATTTCGCACGACATTCGCGCCCCGCTGGCGTCGGCGCTGATGCAGCTCGACACTCTGCCCGTCGAGACCCAGGCCCGGCTGCGCGATCCACTCGGACGCGGTCTGACGCTGGCAGAGGAATTTTTGCGCACCTCGCGTGCCGAAATGCTCGATGCGGCGCGCTTTGAGGAGCTCGATTTCGTTGCGCTGGTGCACCAGGCCATCGACGATGCCTACACTGCCGCGCGAGCCAAGGAGATAAAACTGGTGCGCCAGTTGCCGGATGACCCGGTGTGGGTGCAGGGCGAATTTGGCCTGCTGCATCGCGCCATGCTGAACCTGATTCTGAACGCGGTGCATTACGCACCTGAGCGTTCGGAGGTGCTGGTTCGTATTGCCACTGAAGATGGCAGTGTGGAGGCGAGTGTGACCGACTTTGGCCCGGGCATTCCGGCAGAGAATCAGGCACGCCTGTTTCAGCGTTTCAGCCGTGGGGCGAGCGGACAGACCACCGGTACCGGGCTGGGCCTGTATTTCGTGCGGACCGTGGCCGAAAAACATGGCGGCTCGATTGCGGTGGAAAGCGAGCTGGAGCGGTTTACCTGCTTCAGATTGCGTTTGCCGCTGGCGCAATCAGCGCAGCTGTGAATTGCGTTTGTCATATTTCGTACACGGAACCGTCGCACAATTGCCTTGTTTGGCATTTTGAATCTGGCAAAGGACACACTGAATGGAACTCATCTTGTGGCGGCACGTCGAGGCGGCGGATACGCATCCGGACATGGAACGCGAACTGACCGACCGGGGCCGCAAGCAGGCGGCACGCATGGCCGACTGGCTCAACCCGCGGCTGCCGCCGGATATCCGCATTCTGGCCAGTCCGGCGATCCGTGCCATACAAACCGCGCAGGCGCTGGGGCGGGACTATGACGTGGTCCCCGAACTGGCGCCCGGCGCACAGGCGGCCGATGTGCTGGCCGTTGCAGGCTGGCCGGATGCGGCTTATCCGGTGCTGATCGTGGGGCATCAGCCCACGCTGGGTCAGGTGGCGATGCAAATTCTGACCGGCCAGCCCGGCGATACGGCAGTGAAAAAGGGGGGCGTATGGTGGTTTCAGAGCCGCGAGCGCATGGGGCAATTACAGGGCGTATTGCACGCCGTGGCGGGGCCTGACTGGTTATAATCCCGATGTGACCATCCAGCCCAACAAGCGCGCCCCGATCGCGCCCCGTTCAACCACGCAGACGAGGTGTGCGCAGTGCCGGGTTGGCTGAGCAGTCTGCGTGACCTGATTGCAGAAGCGAGTCCGTTGCGCCGCTTCATGCTGGCCCTGCTGGTGTTGCTGCCCGTGGTTGCGCTGGCTGCGGCGTATGTGTGGTTCAACCCGCCGGCGTATCGCGTGTTGTATACCCAGCTTTCCGATCGCTCAGGCGGTGAAGTCATCACCGCACTGGAGCAACTCGACATCCCCTATCGCCTGACTGCCACCGACGGCACCATCGAAGTGCCGGCCGATCAATTGCATGCAGCGCGCTATCGCCTGGCGGTGAGAGGCCTGCCCAAATCCGATGAGGCGATTGAAGACGAGGCTGACCGCGCGCCGCGTTTTGGTGCATCGTCGTTGCAGGAACAGCAGCGCTATCAGCGTGCGCTCGAAGTCGATCTGGCACGTTCGATCCAGAAACTCGAAACAGTCGAACTGGCGCGCGTCCATCTGGCATTGCCCAAGGTGTCGCCGTTCCTGCGTGATGCACCGCCGGCAACTGCGGCGGTTCTGGTCAGGCTGCGCAGCGGCGCACAGCTGTCGCAAGAACAGGTCACCACGATCCAGACGCTGGTGGCAGCAGGCGTGCCGCGTCTGAAACGGACCGAAGTGCAGGTGCTGGATCCGAGCGGGGTGCGACTGGGCGAGGCTGAGCCTGAGGTTGCGCAGTCGCAGCGTCTGGCGCTGGAGCAGGATCTGGTGCAGCGGGCACTGGCCGTGTTGACACCATGGCTGGGCAAGGATCGGGTCAGCGTGCAGGTGACCGCCACGCTGGATGACAGTGAAACCCGGCAGACCGTCGAGCGGGTGCGTAATGTGATCGTGGATGGCAAGGCGCGCCCGCTGGAAAAAACCGTGCGGACCACGCGTGTGCCGGAAGGCCATGTGCAGCGCATCAATGTGGTCGTGATCCTCGGGTTTGATGCCAGTGCGAATGAGCGCTGGCGTGCCGGCCAACTGGCGCGGCAGGCCTTGGGCCTGCAGCCATCGCGTGGCGATACCCTGAATGTGTATGCGCTGCCATCTACCCAGGCTGCAAGCGTTCAGGACACGCCTGAACCGGTTGCGGCGCAGCCTGCGGCTCCTTCACCCGCGCGGCTTCCACCACCTGTTTCAATCCCGCAGGTGCAAGCCCAGGAAGCACCGATTCTCCAATCAGGCTGGCTGGAGATGACGACTCGCGGATGGCTGCTTGCCGGCGGATTGGGCGTCCTGCTGCTTGGGCTGGCGTGGTGGCGTTTGCGGCGCAAACCCGCGCCCGAACCGGGTGAGCCGGAAGACTTCGAGCACGAACTCGAGGTGGTGCGCAGCCAGGTGCTGGCGAATCCGCGCGTGACGGCGGATGTCATCAAATTGTGGATGCGCGCATGAGCCAGGCTGGAATCGAAAAATCAGCAGCGCTGTTGCTGGCACTCGGTGAAGAAGCCACCGTTGCCGTGTTTCGCTATCTGAGTCCGCTGGAGGTGAGCCGGCTGGGCAGTGCGATGCGTGAACTGGAGGTGTTGCCGCGTGAGCGTGTGATGACCCTCTTGCGCGAACATGCGGCCGAAGCCGCCGAGCAGACCGGCTTTGCCGCGGATACCGGGCGCTTCCTCGACGAAACGCTGAAGATGGCCTTGAGTCCGGAACGGGCGCAGGCCATCCTGCAGCGTCTGGGCGCGTCGGGCGCGCAGGCACTGGAGAAACTGTCCTGGCGTGAGCCGGCCGAGATCGCCGGCCTGCTCGAGCAGCAACCGCCACAGTTGATTGCAGTGGTGTCGGCGCAGCTGCCGCGCGACGTGGCGGCGGCCGTGCTCGATGTGCTGCCGGCCGAAACCCGTGCGAACACCTTGCAGAGCCTGGCGCACAGTCAGGCGCCCAGTTCGGACATGTTGCGCGACCTGGAAGACTGGCTCGCCAGTTTTGAATCCGATGAAGCGCCCCAGGGGGAAGCCGCGGTGGCCAGCCTGCTGGGGCAGATGAGCGTGGGCAGTGCGGCGGCGGCCTTGAGCCAGCTCGATCAGAACGACGCCGATCTGGGTGCCCGCCTGCGGGCGCGCAAGCTTGGATTCGAGGATCTGGCGCGGTTGCCCGAAGCCAGTCGCAAGACCTTTTTGCGTAACATTGGCGCGCGCACCTTGCTGCACGCGCTCAAGGGCAGCGACGGGCAGGTGCTGGATGCGCTGACCGACGTGATGAGCCCGACCGCAGCGCAGCGCATGCGTGATGATCTGGATACGCTGGGTGCGCTGCCGGTGACGATGATCCAGGCGGCGCAGGAAGATGCGGGCGCCAGTTTGCGACGGCTGGCGGCTGAAGGCGCAATCCTGTATCCGGAAGAGGAGCTAGTGCCGTGAATCAGAAATATCGAAACATGAAACGGCGTCTTTTTCCACATGGCGGCGTTGCTCGTCGTTGCCATAGAGCCAGCCATGTCGCCTCCTCGCGCCTTGCCATGCGAAAAAATCCATCCGTTTCATCTTGTTCCCCTATTTCTGACTCACGACACTAGCATGAGCACGCAAGACGACATTACGGCCAAGGATGCAACCGCCTTTGAGCAGTGGGAAGTGGTGGAACTGGCCGCTTCGACAAGCGAGCCGGTTCCGTCAACGCCGGACACCGCGGCCGAACTGGCCAGACTGCGCGAGACGGCGCGGGCCGAGGGCTATGCCGAAGGGCTGGCAGCGGGACGGGCCGAAGGCGAAAAGGCGGGCGGGCGCATCAAGCAGCTGGCGGAGAGTTTTGCTTCGACACTGGACAACCTCGATTTTCGCCTGGCCGACATGGTGCTGGAACTGTCGCTCGACGTGGCGCGCCAGGTGGTGGCCGGTGAACTGGCAGTACATCCCGAGCGCATTCTCGATGTGGTCAATCTGGCCTTGAAACAAATGGCTGAAACCAGCCGCGAGGCGCGCCTGCTGCTGAATCCGGACGACGCCGTGCTGGTGCGGCCGCATCTGGACCAGGTGCTGGACAAGAACCGCCTGCGCATCGTCGAAGATGCGCGCATCGAGCGCGGCGGCTGCCTGATCGAAACCACGCAGGGTGATCTCGATGCCTCGCTGCCTGCGCGCTGGCGGCAGGTGGTGCAGGTGCTGGGCTCCAATCAGAACTGGATCGAATAATCCTGGAAACTTCAGTTGACCGCTCGTGCTACTCAGTCGTTATCATTTTTTATTGTGTGATTACATTTGGGATATTTCTTTGCTGTTAAACGCTACGCATTCGATTGCACGACTGACAGGCCATCTGGCTGTGTTGCGCCTCGTTGCATGGAATAGCCATGCCGCCTCGCACCCGCAAGGGGCAGGCCGTGGCTGTAAAGCCGCTTGCGCGGCAACAGCCACGCTCTTGCGCCTTGCCAGCCGACCCGTCAGCCGCACACTCGAACGCGTCCAACTGAGGTTCCCAGGATAATGAACCGCATCGTCCGCCTGCGCGAATACCTGGCCGACTGCCGGCGCGCGGTGAGCTGGGCGACGCCGATTGCGACCAGCGGGCGTCTGACCCGGGTATCGGGTCTGGTGATGGAAGCCGTGGGCTTGCGCTTGCCGGTCGGCAGCCAGTGCCAGATCCACATTCCGGGTGGACAGAGCATCGAAGCCGAGGTGGCCGGGTTTTCCGGAGACCGGCTGTTCATCATGCCGGCTACCGATATTTACGGGGTGATGCCGGGCGCGCGGGTGGTCCCGGATAACCCGATGGCCGCGCAGCCGCCGCGCCTGGGTACCCGTTACATTCCGCGTCGCCGGGCGCAGGACCGGGTACGCCAGGTGCCGGTCGGCGATCTGCTGCTGGGCCGCGTGCTCGATGGCGCGGGCCGGCCGCTCGATGGCAAGGGGTCGCTGTCACTGGAACGCCGTGTGCCTTTGTACAGTCGTCCGATCAATCCGCTGGAACGTGCGCCGATCCGTGAAACGCTCGACGTTGGGGTGCGGGCGATCAACGGGCTGTTGACCGTGGGGCGCGGGCAGCGCCTGGGCCTGTTTGCCGGCAGTGGCGTCGGAAAAAGCATCCTGCTGGGCATGATGGCACGCTTCACCGAAGCCGATGTGGTGGTGGTGGGTCTGATCGGCGAACGCGGCCGCGAGGTCAAGGAATTCATCGACAGCATCCTTGGGGCCGAGGGCATGGAGCGCGCGGTCGTTGTCGCCGCGCCGGCCGATCATCCGCCGCTGATGCGCCTGAACGGCGCGGCCTATGCCATGTCGATTGCCGAATATTTCCGGGATCAGGGCAAGCATGTGCTGCTGATCATGGATTCGCTCACCCGCTATGCCATGGCGCAGCGCGAGGTGGCGCTGGCGATCGGCGAGCCGCCCGCCACCAAGGGCTACCCGCCGTCGGTTTTTGCCAAGCTGCCGCAACTGGCGGAACGCGCCGGCAATGGCCGCACGGGCAGTGGTTCGATCACGGCGTTTTTCACCGTGCTGATGGAAGGCGATGACCAGCAGGACCCGATTGCCGATGCAGCGCGGGCGATTCTGGATGGCCACGTTGTTTTGAGCCGTGACCTGGCGGATGCCGGGCATTACCCGGCCATCGATATCGAGGCCTCGATCAGCCGGGCGCAGCCTGATTTGCTTAGCGAGGAGGGACTGGAACGCACCCGCCGTTTCAAGTATCTGTACTCGCGCTACATGCGCAGCCGTGATCTGCTGGCCGTCGGCGCCTACGTGCCCGGTGCCGATCTGGTGCTTGACGAGGGCGTGCGCCTGTACCCGAAGATGCAGGGTTACCTGATGCAGGGCATGCGGGAACATGCCACGCTGGAAGCAGCCCGTGCCGGTCTGGATGAGGTGCTGGCATGAAGCCTTTTGCACTGGCGCGGGTGCTGCAGCTGGCCGAGCGGGAAAGCGAGACGCAGGCGCGCGCAGTCAAACTGGCGCATGGCGTCTGGCTGCGGGCGCGGGGGCGCCTGGTGCAATTGAAAGGCCTGCGCGACGCCCATATTGCGCACCTGGCGGTCGAACTGCGCGGCGGGGTGAGCGCCGAGCAACTGCAGGAAAGCAACCGTTTGCAGCATGCGCAGGCGCTCGAGTTGCAGGTCGCGCAGTCGGCGATCGATGACGCGCACCGCGAGTGGCAGGCGCGACTGGCCGAATGGATGCAGGTGGACCAGCGCGTGAAAGCATTTCGCATGCTGGAACAGCGCCATCTGGCGCAGGTGGCCATCCAGCAAAAGCGTCTCGAACAACGCGAGCACGACGAACTGGCGGAAGTCACCCACCGGCATGAATCGGAACACAGGGGTCGTTGAGCGCTGCCATGAAACTGCTTGAACTCACCCCTGCAGAAATCGACTTCCTGACGGCGTCACCGGTTGCGCCCAATGGGCTGCAAACGCGCCTGACGCAGCGTCTGGCTGCAACCCTGACCGCGCGTCTGCGCATGCCGGTTCAGTTGATCGAACAGGTGCAGGCTGCCCCCGCCGACCGGCCTGCGACGCCACAGTGGCTACCGGATTCCGGACTCGCCACCTTGTGGCTGACGCGTCGCCTTGGCGGGCAGCAGCTCATGGCGGGCAGCACAAGCTTTGTGCCGCCCACCCTGACACATACCCTGGATAACGTACTGGCGGAATGCTGGCTGGATGTACCCGGGCAGACCGCGCTGCCGCCTGTGCTGGCATGGTGCCTGACCTGTCCTCTCACCCGGGCGACGCTTGCCGTGCAGTTACCTCACCATATAACCGACATGACGCGCTGGGCGCGAGGAGTGATACGGCATGCTTAAATTCGTTTCAACAGCAGCGTTGTTTCTGGTCCCCACCTGGGCATTTGCCGCAACCGATACCACATCGAGCATGCTCACCGTGTTGCTGAGTCTGGTGCTGATCCTGGGCGGCTTTGTTGCGGTGGCATGGTTTGCGCGTCGCTATCTTCCCGGCATGGGGGCACAAGGCGCCGTCAAGGTGGTGGGGACCACCGCGGTCGGCACGCGTGAGCGCGTGGTCGTGGTCGAGATGGATGGTACCTGGCTGCTGCTGGGCGTGGGCGGGGGCAATGTGCGGCTGCTGCACACCCAGCCCAAACCCGCCAATGCACCCAGCCTCCAGTCAGCAGGGCGCGCATGATGAAAAGACTGTTGGGAGGCGGACTGTTTCTGCTGGCCACCGCTGCGTGGGGCGCCGACAGCAGTGTGCCGTTGCTGAGCGTGACGCCCGGTGCGGGCGGGCAGGTGATCGGCGTACCCGGCGCCAGCCTGCCCTGGTTGCTGCTGTTTCCCTTTTTGCCGGCCCTGCTCCTGGCGTTCACCGCCTTCACCCGTATTGCGGTGGTGCTGTTCCTGCTGCGGCAAGGCCTGGGTAGCCACACTGCGCCGCCGAACCTGGTGCTGATGGGGCTGGCGGTGTTGCTGACGATATTCGTGATGTCACCCGCGCTCAAGACCATCAATAGCGAGGCCTACCAGCCTTATCTGTCAGGCGCCTTGGCATTCAACGATGCCGCCGAAAAAGCGGCGCTGCCATTGAAGACCTTCATGCTGCGGCAAACGCGAGCCGAAGACCTGAGTCTCTTTACCGAAGGTGACAAGGCCATCGACGCCAGACAGGTGGACAGCGTACCGCTGGCCGCACTGGCTCCGGCATTCCTCACCAGTGAACTCAAAACCGCATTCCAGATCGGCTTCATGGTGGTGCTGCCCTTTCTGGTGATCGATCTTGTCGTCGCGGCCGTGCTTACTGCGCTGGGCATGATCATGCTGCCGCCGCAACTGGTGTCGCTACCCCTGAAGCTGCTGCTATTCGTTACGGTGGACGGCTGGCACCTGCTGGTCGGTTCCCTGCTGGGTAGCTTCTGATGGAAGGTCTGGCCCGCGACGCGCTCTGGCTGGTGGTGATGCTGGCCGCGCCCATGTTGCTGGCGGGACTGCTGGTCGCATTTGCCATCAGCCTGTTTCAGGCCGCGACGCAAATCCTTGAACCCACGCTGTCGTTCGTGCCCAAGCTCATTGTCATGCTGATCGTGCTGGCCTTGCTGGGTAGCTGGATGGGGGGGCAGCTGGTCGAGTTTGCGCGCACCATGCTGACCGATTTCCCGGGCCTGCTGGAGTGAGTGGACCGGCATGCCGCTGAGCGAAGCGAGTCTGGCGGTCTGGGTGTTTGCCTTCGCCCGTTTGCTGGGCTGGACCCTGCTTGATCCGCTGGCGGGCCGCCTGCCGGTGTCGCTGCGGGTGCTGATCGCGGCCGTGCTGGCAGCCGTGCTGGCCCCGGGTCTGTCGATGCATCTGCTTGATCCGTTCACCGTGCAAGGCATGCTGGCGTTGAGCCTGGAAGCGGCCTGGGGTGCCGCGCTGGCGCTTTGCGTGCGGCTGGTGTTTGCGGCGGTCACTGCGATGCTGGCATGGACGGGGCACACGGCCAGCGGCGGTTTGCTGATGCTGACCGACGAACAGGCCGGGCCAGCGGATGCCGCCTGGCGAGCTTTGGCCTGGTGGCTGGCGGCGATGGCTTTTCTCGGTGCAAGCGGGCATTTGCTGGTGGTCGATGCGCTGCGTGACAGCTTTGCGGTCATGCCGGTTGCCGCGTTGCCTGCGGCCGGGGATTTGCGTCAGCTCGGCGAATCCGCCAGCTGGCTGTTTGCCACCGGCGCGCAGCTGGCCTTGCCCTTGCTGGCACTTGCGCTGTTGATCCAGCTTGCATTCGCTATCGTTGCGCGCACCACGCCGGGGCTGGACATGTTTTCGGTGGGGCTGGGCGTGGCGGCACTGGGACTGACGGCGGCCTGGGTGTGGGCCGTGCCGCTAGTCGCGCATGGGGTAGGGCTGGGTCTGGAACAACTGGCGGGCTGGATAGGCAGACTGGCTTCGAGATGACGCCAGCCCAAGTCAGATAGATTAGAATGGCGGGATTTATCGTCAACCCGCCGAATACGCGGTGCATTACTGAAAGTCGAGTGGCGGAAACAACATGGCAGAAATGAATATGGCCAGCGGAAGTCTGGTTGCGATTGTCACCCCCATGTCGGACGACGGGGCGCTCGACCTCGACGCATTGCGCCGACTGGTCGACTGGCATATCGCCGAAGGAACAGACGGAATTGTGATCGTGGGCACTACGGGCGAATCGCCGACGGTGACCTATGACGAACATTGTTTGCTGATCCGCACTGCGGTCGAGCAGGCTGCCGGTCGCGTACCGGTGATCGCCGGAACCGGTGCGAATTCAACGGTCGAGGCGATCGAGCTCACCGAATGCGCGAAGGCAGCAGGCGCCCAGGCCGGCTTGTCGGTGGTGCCGTACTACAACAAGCCGACGCAGGAAGGCCTCTACCAGCATTACAAGAAGATTGCCGAAGCGGTCGATCTGCCCTTGATTCTGTATAACGTTCCCGGTCGCACCGTGGCCGACCTGTCCAACGACACCACCGTGCGACTGGCCGGTGTGCCGGGCATCGTCGGCGTGAAGGACGCGACCGGCAGCATGGAGCGCGCCGCCGATCTGCTGTGCCGCGTGCCCAGGGATTTCGCGCTTTACAGCGGCGACGATGCCTCGGCCATGCCGTTCATGCTGCTGGGCGGGCATGGCGTGATTTCGGTCACGGCCAACGTCGCGCCGAAACTGATGCACGAAATGTGCGTGGCCGCACGCACAGGGAACCTGGCGCGTGCGCGTGAACTCAATAACACGCTGCTGCCTTTGCACAGCAAGTTGTTTGTGGAAGCCAACCCGATTCCGGTCAAGTGGGCGTGCATCGAGATGGGGCTGATCCCGTCCGGTATGCGCTTGCCGCTGACCCCGTTGTCTGCCGGATTGCATGACACCCTGCGCGGCGCGTTGCGCCACGCCAATTTGATCTAGTACGACAACCCATAAATTTCGCTATGTTCGACGCGCCCCGCCTTGCAGATTTGATATAGCCCATCGATTTAGGACACCTAATGCGTTTATTACCCCTGTTTTTGATGGTTACGCTGGCCGCTTCGGGTTGCGGCCTCGTGGAATCCAAAAAGATCGACTACAAATCGGCGGGCAAGCTGCCGACGCTGGAAGTGCCGCCCGATCTGGTGGCGCCTTCGGCAGACAACCGCTACGCCATTCCCGACACGCAGGGCAGTGGCGCCGCCACCCTGTCGACCTACAGCAAGGAGCGCAAGGCTGCGCCGTCTGCATCCAGCAGCCTGTTGCCCGCGCAGGAAAAGGCGCGCATCGAGCGTGCCGGCACTCAGCGCTGGCTGGTAGTGCAGGCTACGCCGCAGCAGGTGTGGCCGGTAATCAAGGATTTCTGGCAGGAAACCGGTTTCATCATCAATATGGAATCACCCGAAACCGGCGTGATCGAAACCGACTGGGCTGAAAACCGCGCCAACATTCCGCAGGATGCGATTCGTCGCACCCTGGGCAAGGTGCTCGACGGCCTGTATTCCACTGCCGAGCGCGACAAGTTCCGCAGCCGCATCGAAGCGGGCAGGGACGGCACCGAAATCTACATCAGCCATCGCGGCATGATGGAAGTCTATGCCACCGAGGGCAAGGACAAGACCGTGTG
>JANJUT010000054.1 GCA_024710445.1 Thiobacillus sp. | reverse complement strand
CAAAACGACGAAAGAACGGTAACTCATGTAATGCTCGCTCCTGATCATGCAATGATTTACATCATCCTTTGAATCGGACAACATTTGGCATTACCTGTTCAAAACTGGTGATCGCCGCAAACCCCTCGCAGTCCTTGTGCGGCTGCTTCGAATCCGGATTACACACCGCAAGCAGTTGACCGATCCCGTATGTCTGGGCGCTCTTCAATACCGGCAAGCTGTCGTCGACAAACAAGGTGCGGCGCTTGTCAAAAGGCTCGACGCCCTGCAGGCCCTGCCAGAAATCCGGGTGTTCCTTGGGCAGGCCGATCTGATGCGATGAAATCAGCGCATCGAAATAGGCATCGATGCGGGTCTCGCGCATTTTCAGGCCAAGGCTTTTGGGATGGGCATTGGTGACCATCACCACCCGCCGCCCCGACTCGCGCAACGCCCCCAGGAACGCCGGCACGTCCGGGCGCACGGCGATGAGATGCACCACCTCTTCCTTCAGCTGCATGATGTCGAGCGCGAGTTCGCTGGTCCAGAAATCCAGGCAATACCAGTTGAGGGTGCCGGCGTGGCGTTCGTAATGGGCGTTAAGGTGGGCGCGCGCGATGTCCGGTGCCAGGCCATGATATTCGGCATAGCGGCGCGGCATGTGTTCGAGCCAGAAGTGGTTGTCGAAATGCAGGTCGAGCAGGGTGCCATCCATGTCGAGCAGGACGGTGTCGACATGTGACCAGTCAATCACGGTGTTACCCGGCATGGCTTCAGAACAGTTCGTCTTTCGATACGCCACGCCGCCGCAGCAGTTGTCGCAGGATGCGCAGGGATTCCATCTGGATCTGGCGCACGCGCTCACGCGTGACCTGCAGTTCCAGCGCCAGGTCTTCGAGGGTGCAGGCTTCGCAGTTGTTCAGGCCAAAGCGGCGTTCGATCACCCAGCGCTGCTTGTCGTTGAGCTGGGTCAGCCATTCATGGACGTGATGCTCGATTTCCTCGAGCTGGAGCATTTCATCCGGCAGGTGGGCGTTGTCGTCGGCGATGGCCTCGCCCAGTGACAGCGTGGGGTCCACGTCGAGCGGGGCATCGAGCGAGGCGACGCGTTCATTGAGCTGCATGATGCGGCGCACGTCTTCGACCGGGTGGCCGGTCAACGCAGCGATGTCATCGGAACTGGCGTCGGTCACCCCATGGGTTTCCAGATGGCGCTTGGCGCGCAGGTAAATATTGAGTTCCTTGATGATATGCACCGGCAGGCGGATGGTGCGCGACTGGTTCATGATCGCACGCTCGATGTTCTGCCGGATCCACCAGGTGGCGTAGGTGGAAAAGCGGAAGCCGCGCTCGGGATCGAATTTTTCCAGCGCGTGGATCAGGCCGAGATTGCCCTCCTCCACCAGATCGAGCAGGGTCAGTCCGCGATTGGCGTAATGCTTGGCGATGTTGACCACCAGCCGCAGGTTGCGCTCGATCATGGTCTGGCGCGCCTCGAAATCGCCCTTCACCGTGAGCCGGGCCAACGCGGCTTCCTCTGCCGCAGTCAGCAGCGGCGCCTTGCCGATTTCGTTGAGATACAACTGAGTGACGTCAACCTGCGATTCGCCCAGAATCGCGGAGGCAAGTTCCTCGCTGCTGTCCGCAGCATTTTCTGCCGCAGCCTGCTGTTCCGCTTCGGCATCTTCAGGCGTCAGGTCGTCCGATTCTTCCTTGGGTTGGCGGCTCATGAGCGCTCCGGCAGGTAGTTCAGTGGATCAAGCGGTTTGCCATATCGGCGAATTTCAAAATGCAGCTTCACCCGGTCGGCGTCGCTGTCGCCCATCAAGGCAATTCTTTGTCCGGCGGTTACGGTATCGCCTTCCTTCACCAGGATGGTTTCATTGTGCGCATAGGCCGACAGAAACTCGCCCGAGTGTTTGACGATCAGCAATCGACCATAACCTCGCAGACCGCTGCCACTGTACACCACCTTGCCGGGGGCCACAGCTTTCACCGGTGCATTGCGTGCGCCGACAATATCGATGCCCTTGCCACCCGCAGCGCCAAAGCGTCCGAGCAGGGTGCCGTCCGTCGGCCACAGCCAGCTGCCAGCCGTCCCGGCCGCGGCGGGGGCCGCAGGCGGAACGGGTGTCACCGCTGGCGTGGAAGCGGGCGTTGCGACCGGCTTGACCGCAGGTGGCGCCACCGCAGCAACAACTGCCGGAGGATTCGTTACCTGTGCCCAATTGGCGACGGAATACGGCAGCAAAATCGCCTGCGGGGTGCTGACCAGCGTCGGATCGTCAAGCGGAATCGCGGTCGGTGCGTCCAGCGGGCGGGCGTTCAGTCCGGGTCCCGGATCGAGCGGCTGGATTTCAACTGCGCCCGGTGGCGGCGTCAACCGCAGCACCTGGTCGACGAGGATACGGTCGGCCGATTCAAGCTGGTTCCATCGGGCGATTTCGCGGTAGTCCAGATTGTTGGCAAACGCGATGGCATACAGGGTATCCCCGCGCTGCACGGTGTGCAGGCCATTGGTGGACGGGGCGATTTGCGCGGTCACGGTCGGCGCGGAGCGAACTTGCGCTGCTGCGCGATCGCTCACCGGCGCCGGACCGTAGGCGGAACAGGCGGCCAGGCCCGGTAACACCATGCTCAGCCAGAGATTTCTCATGCTCCGCCCGACGGCTGTCTCCATCAAGCCACCCCCGGCAGCAGAGGAACAAACTTCACGCCTTCAAGCAGGCTTTCGCTATAGCTATCCCCCTGGCGTTCCACCACGCACAAGGTTTGCGTGGCATTGCCGAGCGGCATCACCAGACGTCCGCCCTCTGCCAATTGCGGCAGCAGTGCCTGCGGCACTTCGCCAAACGCGGCTGCAATCACGATGGCATCGAACGGAGCAAAATCCTGCGCGCCTGAAATACCATCGCCATGCTTGGGTTTGACGTTATTGATGCGCAACTGGCGCAGGCGCGGTCGCGTCTTGCCGACCAGCGCGGCGATGCGTTCCATCGACACCACCTCGCGCGCCAGCTTGCCCAGCACCGCAGCCTGATAGCCGCAGCCCAGGCCGATTTCCAGCACGCGGCCGAGCTCATGGCCCTGGCCGTTCTCGCCATGGCGCGCCAGTTCGGCCATGCGCGCCACGATGTAGGGATTGGAAATCGTCTGGCCAAAGCCGATCGGCAGTGCTGTGTCTTCATAGGCGCGCGATTCCAGCGCCTGATCGACGAACAGATGGCGTGGCACGTCGCCCATGGCAGCCAGCACGATTGCATCCTTGATCCCCTGCTCACGCAGGCGCTCGACCATGCGGCCGCGCGTGCGGGCCGAGGTCATGCCGATGCCGGCGCGCGAGCTCAGGGTTTCAGCCATGCGTTCACACTGTCCATCTGGCTGTAACGGGTCAAATCCATTTGCAGCGGGGTGATCGAAACCGAGCCATTGGCCACGGCATGAAAATCGGTGCCCTCGCCGGCATCCTGCGCCGCACCGGCCGCGCCCACCCAATACACGGTCTGGCCGCGCGGGTTGGTAGTCTTGACCACCGATTCTGCCTTGTGGCGCTTGCCCAGACGGGTGACGCGCTGACCTTCCAGATCGTCCCAGGGGCAATCCGGCACATTGACATTGAGCAGCATGGGCTCGGTGGGCGGTTGCGTCTGGATGCGTTGCACCAGCTCGGCGACCACGCGCGCAGCGGTGTCGAAATGCTGGGCATTGTGGCTGGCGAGCGAAACGGCAATCGACGGAATCCCCAGCAGATAGCCTTCTGTCGCAGCCGCCACGGTGCCTGAATAAATCGTGTCGTCACCCATGTTGGCTCCGTGATTGATACCGGAAATCACCATGTCGGGCAGATGGTCGAGCATGCCGGTCACGGCCAGATGCACGCAGTCGGTGGGCGTGCCGTTGACGTAGTAGAACCCGCTGGGTGCCTGACGCAGCATCAGCGGGCGGTCGAGCGTGAGCGAGTTGGAGGCGCCGCTGCGGTCACGCTCGGGCGCCACCACGGTGATATCGGCCAGCGTGCCGAGCGCCTGGGCCAGTGCGGCCAGACCGGGTGCGAAGTACCCGTCGTCGTTGGAAAGCAGAATACGCATCAGCGGCTGCCCCCGGACAGGGCTGGCAATCGAGTGGAGGAATTCATGGCGATGATGCGTGCGTCAAACATGCGCCCGATTCTACCATCGGGTTTTGTCTGATTCAGTCGTATTCCCGGCTGTAAAACGCATCAAAGCTGCTTTGCTGTCCGGCCTGCGCTTCCAGCCGGATGCGCGGCGTCAGCTGATACAGCACCTTGACCACCTGGCTCAGGCCATCCAGGCTTTGCTCGTAGCTCAGCGTGGCGCGCGAGGACAGACGCTTGCCCACGCTGACCACAGTGCTGGTGAGGTCTTCGCCGCCGCCGGAACGCACATCGAAACTATCGATGCCCAGCGTATCGGCCAGCTTCGACTGAAAGCTCACCGAATCGGCCTGGCTCAACAATGCGGCGGCGGCCACCTGCATCACCACGAATTCCTGCTGCCCCACGTTATCCAGGCCATGGCCCAGCACCAGCCAGGAAAGCTTTTCCGTATCGGGCAGGGCCGGATCGGAATACAACTTGACCACCGGCCGCTGCACGGTGCCGCCCACCTGCACGCCAGCCTTGACACTGGGGGTTTTGCGCACGGCCAGCACGTCCAGCCCGGGATTGTCGATCGGGCCGGCAAAGCGCAGCACGCCGCGCTCGATATCCAGCGTTTGCGCATAGGCCGCATAGCGCCCCTCCTCCACCTTGATGGCGCCTTCGCCACGTAATGTCTGGTTTTTCGTGAACACGCGCAGCTGGCCGCCCAGTCGCGCATCGAGCCCGGCGCCCTTGAACAGGAAATCATTGCCCAGCTTGAGCGTCAGGTCGAGTGCCAGCGGATAGCGCTGCGCCGCTGGTTTCTCACGCGGAGGCCGCCCTACGACCACCACATCGGACGACAGGGTGGGACGGCTGGATTCGGGCATTTCCAGGCGGGCACGGTCGGCCGTGAGTTCGCCCGTCAATTGCAGGCGCTGCGTATCCAGATTGAGCTGGGTGACGCCGGACACGATGACGCGACGGTCGCTGCGGTTGGTAACGGCAAATTTTTCAAATTTCAGGATCAGGCCGGCCTGCGGATTCTTCAGCTGGGCTTCGCCACTCACCACGATGCGTCCGCTCTGCCCTTTCAATTCCCCCTGCTCCACCCGCACCCGGTCGTCGTTCAGCGCCAGCTTCAGCGTGCCATCGGTAATGGACACGCCTTCTTCCGCCATGGCAAAGCGGATCCGGCTGGCTTCCACCTGGCCGTTGACGCGTGGCGCAGCCAGGCTGCCGCTGCCCGCCAGTTGCGCCGCCAGCCGCGCGTCCAGCCGGACGCCCAGCGGCAGGAAGGCCCTGGCCAGACGCAGGTCGGGGACGTTGAGCGTGGCGCTCCATTTCAATGGCGCGCTGCGCGGCAGGGTGAAGCCGCCCCCCGCACGCTCCAGGGTGGCGCTGCCTTCGGCCTGGCCCGACCCGGCCTCGCGGGTCGCCACATCGAGTCGCGCCGTAACCCGGCTGGCCACGGCCGAGAGATCCAGCCCCAGCGTGGTCAGGCCCAGATTCAGGGCCGGATCGGTCAGGCGCACATCGCCGCTTTGGCGAACCAGCCGCGCCTGTCCATCCACCGTGTTGCCCATGCGCAGATCCCAGTCGCCCGTCACCCGCACATCCGTGGTGAACGGCGGCGGCGATGCCAGCAGATCGAGCAGCGGCGCCAGCGGCAGATTGCTCAGGCTGCCGCGCGTGCTCAGTTGCGCACTCTGCTGGCCGGATTGAATGCGGCTGAATTGAGCACCGCTGATTTTTCCGCCTGCCAGCGTCAGCGACAGGTTGCTCACCTGCTGCTGGTCACGACCGAGCACCAGCGCGGCCGGCGCGCTCAGCTGCATCGGCCAGGCGCCCCGCACGTCGGCCTGGTTCAACTGGCCGCGCCAGAGCATGGTTGTTGGCGCTTCAGCGCCTTTAGAGCGTGGTTGTTGCCGACTTGTCGGCTCTACAACCACGGCCTCCCCCTCGCGGGGACAACCACGGCCTACCCCTTGCGGGCAAACCTGGTTGGCATCCAGCCCGCCCGCCAGCGAGATCGCCACCTGCCAGTCGGCAAGCCGCGCATCGAGCGCGAGCGTGTGCGCATTGCGGCGGCCCTGGACGCTGGCACGGGCCGATTGAATGCGCTGACCTGCCGCCTGAATCCCGCGTGCATCCAGCTGGCCATTGAAGATGCCGGCCGCAGTGGCCTGCATCTTGAGTGTCAGGCTGAGGCTGTCGGCCGCCACTTCGCCCGGCAGCCGCAATCCGCTGGCGTCGAGCTGCGCCTCGATCTGCGGCTGCAGCGGTTCGCCACTGGCGCTGCCGCTGCTGGTCAAGCGTCCGGCCAGTCCCAGGTTCAGGCGCGCCAGTGCCGGCGCGTTGATATCCCACGTCAGGCGATCCCCCGCCCGGCCGTACGCGCCCTTGATCCGGGCGCGATTGCCCGCCAGATCGATATCGATGTCGGTGTCGCTCAGGTGTTTGTTGGCATAACGCAAGCGCCCCTGCCCTTTGACCGGGCGACCGTCGAGTTCACCCGGCGGCAGGGTGAACTGCGTTTGCAGACTCAGTTCCGGCAACAGCGCGCCGCTGACCTTGCCCTGGGCATTGAGCCGCGCACGCGGGAAATCGCCCAGTCGCGCAGGGTTGATCTGGCTGGCTTCGAAGGTCGCAGCAAAAGCGCGGCTGGCATTGAGCTGCATGCTGCCGGCGGCGGACAGCTTGCCAGCCTGGCCGGCAAACGTGGCTTCCTGCAGCTGCAACACCGCGTCCGCCAGACTCAGGACAAAGCGGCCCTCGCCCCAGGTTTCAGCGACATCGGTCGTCAGGGTCTGGCGTGCCGTATCGCCCGCCAACTGCAGGGTGGTGCGCATGCGGGTGGCATAGAGATCGCGATGCACGCCCGCCAGGTTCAGGTTCGGGCTGTTCAAATTGACGCCAAAGCGTCCATCGCGCCATTGGCCCTCACCGGAGAATTGCCCGGCCGCGCCCAGGTCGATGCTCAGCGCGCTGAAGTCGGCGTTCACGCTATCGCCAAGCACGGCGCCCGTCAGGTTGGCCAGCGGCAGGCGATTCTGATCCAGCCGGCCGGCCTGCTGGTTGGCGAGACTGAACGTACCCAGCAACCGTTCGCCCGGCTGCCCTTCGAACACGCCGGAAAATGCCAGGTCGGCCTGCGGGGCATCGGCAGAGAATTGCCGGGGGTCGATGCCATGCCCGGCTACCAGCAATTTCGGCAGGCGCACCGCTGCAAACGGTGCGATTTCACCGATGGCCATGGCGCTCATTTTTTCAGCCGTGGCATCGAGCCGGAACCGGATCGCCGCCAGTTGCCCGGAGAGGTCGAGTGCGGCCTGCGCTGGCAAAGGCGATGTCCGCGCGGCCGACACGCGGCCCTGCAAGTCGAACGGCGCATCCTTGCGAATACCCAGCTTGCCCTCCACGTCGGCCCATGGCGTGGCGACCGCAGCGCTCAGGCTGTAGCGGTCGCCCGTGTCGTCAAGCGTGCCATGCAGCCGCCTGAAGCTGAGCGTCTGCCCCGACTCGACCACATCGAACTGCGCGACATCCCAGGTCGCTACCTGAATATCCACCGGCAGGCGCAGGCTGTCCGGAAGCTGTGGCGGGGTGGGGGCTTTTTTGAGAACCTCGACCCGCAGCTGTTGCACGGCCAGCAGGTCAACCTTGAGCTGTCGCTGCAGCAACGCGCGCGGCTGCCATTCCAGCTGCACCCCCGCCAGCGTGATGCGCTGCGTATCCGTGGTCACCACCAGTTTCCGGAATCCGATCGGCGCCCCCAGATGACCGGCCACGCCCTCGACAACCAATTGCCCGCGGCTGAGTGTGCTCGCCGTATCCACCAGCCAGCGAAACCCGCTGGCAGTGTT